>JAHHQS010000020.1 GCA_020026285.1 Parabacteroides sp.
TGCACAACTTTTTACACATAAATATTTATCAAATTAATTCCGCCAACGGGTTATGTAAGATATCTTGTTTATAACAATTAGATCAAAAATAGTTTTCCTTGTGTTAACAGTCGTTTTTTTGAAGAGAGCGGTTCTTTTATATCATTTTTTTGGGGGAATATCATGTCTGTTTATAAAAAAGCTTGATGATGTGCTGAAAACATTGGACGTTTTTAGTGAAATGTCAGATGTTTTTCAGAAAACGTCAAACGTTTCATATCAAATGTGGAATAATTTTTTATTGGTAATAATCATTGATATTCGGCTTGTTAATATAATTGTCTATGTCTGGAAAGATTAAGTTTTACTATCAATCGGTGATTGATAAAAGGTTTGTGTTTCGTATTCTTACATTACATATTAATATCAGAAATGTAGGCAGAAGTTTCAGAGTCATTATTATTTCGAAGTTTCTTAATCTCGTAATATCAGAAATCCAATTTCTTTATCTAATTTTGTATCCGAAAATATTCTAAACGGTACGATATGTCTATATTCCGCTTTAATGCAGTAGAAAAAGCTTCCAATCGAAAAGCCGTGGAAGCCTGCACTCCCGATAAAAAGGTATCGGAGTATTTTGGAGAAAATGTCTTCACTCTGAAGACGATGCAGAATTATCTTTCCAAAGAAACATTTAAAGCTTTAACTCAATCAATAGATAGCGGTAATCCAATTGATCGTGCAATAGCCAATCAGGTTGCTGCAGGTATGAAGATGTGGGCTCTTGAGAAAGGAGTTACTCATTATACACATTGGTTCCAGCCTTTAACTGATGGAACAGCAGAAAAGCATGATGCTTTTGTAGAGCAAGATGGTGAAGGTGGTCTGATTGAAGAATTTAGTGGAAAGTTGCTGGTTCAGCAGGAACCGGATGCTTCAAGTTTCCCTAATGGAGGGCTGAGAAATACTTTCGAAGCTCGCGGTTATTCAGCGTGGGATCCTTCTTCTCCTGCTTTTATCGTAGATGATACTTTATGTATCCCGACAGTCTTTATAGCTTATACCGGTGAGGCTCTTGATTATAAAACACCACTTATTCGTTCTATTGAGGCTTTGAACAAAGCGGCAACGGATGTCTGTCAGTATTTCAGAGATGATGTAACCAAAGTGATTGCTTATTTGGGCTGGGAGCAGGAATATTTCTTGATAGATGAGGATTTGTATTCAGCCCGTCCTGATTTGTCGTTAACAGAAAGAACTTTGTTGGGACATGAAAGTGCCAAGAACCAGCAGTTGGATGATCATTATTTTGGTGCTATTCCATCGAGAGTTCAGGAATTTATGAAGGCAATGGAAGTGGAATGTTACAAGCTGGGTATTCCAATCAAGACCCGTCATAATGAAGCTGCGCCAAATCAGTTTGAATTTGCTCCTATTTATGAAGAATGTAACCTGGCGAACGATCACAACTTGTTGTTGATGTCAATCATGAAGCGGGTTGCGCGTCGTCATAATTTCCGGGTTCTTTTGCATGAAAAGCCATTCAAAGGAGTGAATGGTTCTGGAAAGCATTGTAACTGGTCAATGGGTACAAACAATGGAATTAATCTATTCTCTCCAGGAAAGAATCGTGAAGATAATTTGCGCTTTATAACATTCATTGTGAACACTATCATGGTAGTATATAAATACAATGCTTTGTTGAAAGCGACTATTGCTTCTGCAACCAATATACATCGTTTGGGGGCAAACGAAGCTCCTCCAGCTATTATCTCGACATTTCTGGGTTCCCAGATTTCAGAAATTCTCGATCATTTTGAAAACTGCTCTATCGAAGATGCAATAATTGTTGATGATAAGAAAAGATTGCATTTAGGTTTCGGACAAATACCTGAATTGTTATTAGACAATACAGACCGAAACAGAACATCTCCTTTTGCTTTTACTGGAAATAGATTTGAATTTCGTGCATTGGGCTCGTCTGCAAACTGTGGTGCAGCTATGCTGGCTTTGAATTCTGCTATGGCCTACCAGTTGACGTTATTCAAGAAAGATGTTGAGACATTACGTGGACAGGGGAAGAGTAAGGAAGCTGCCATCTTTGAAATCTTGAAAAAATATATCAAGGAGTCAAAACCGGTTCGTTTCGACGGAAATGGTTATAGCGAAGAGTGGAAGGTGGAAGCAGCTCGTCGCGGCTTGGATTGTGAGAATAGTGTTCCTTTACAGTACGACGCTTATCTTCGTCCGGATACAATAACCATGTTTGAATCAACAGGTGTTTTGAGTAAAAAGGAACTGGAAGCTCGTAACGAAGTTAAATGGGAAGTCTACATCAAGAAGGTGCAGATTGAAGCACGAGTGTTGGGCGATTTGTCATTGAACCATATTATACCGGTTGTAATTCGCTATCAGACTATTTTGTTAGAGAATGTAACTCGATTGAAAGAAGTATTTTCTCAAGCAGAATATGAAACATTATCAGCTGAACCATGCCGTCTGATTAAGAATATATCAGGTCATATTTCGGCTGTAACAACGAAAGTGGATGAAATGGTCGAAGCTCGTAAAAAAGCAAATCGAATAGAAGATATGCGTGAGAAGGCAATTGCTTATCATGATACAGTGGCTCCTTATCTGGAAGAGATCCGTGATCATATTGATGAATTGGAATTGATGGTTGATAATCAGAGTTGGCCATTACCTAAATATCGAGAATTATTATTTATCCGATAAGTCATATAACAGAAGATATAAGGAATTTAAAACAGGCGGAGACTCTGGTGGTTTCCGCCTGTTTTTTCATGAAAGAGACGATTGCTGAGGTTATAATATACTTTTTTACCTTTTTATCCGTTTTCTTTACATGAATTCAGTGTATCTTTGAACTCTGTTAGAAAATAAGTATGAGAAAAATCCTGTTCTTTATATTAATAAGTCTTGTAGTAAATACGACTTATGCTCAGATGGGCGATGAAGCTTACAGCTTTCTTCGTCTGCCTTCTTCTAATCGTGTCAATTCGTTGGGAGGTGATAATGTCTCTTTGGTTGAATGCGATCCCTCTTTAGGTTTTCATAATCCGGCTCTGTTGGGAAAAGAAATGGATAATATGTTAAACCTGAATTATATGAATTACATTTCAGATGTTAATATAGGAAGTGCTTTGTATACGAAGGCTTTTAAGGAAAAAGGAGCATGGGGAGTAGGTGCGAGCTTCTTCAGTTTTGGTAAAATACCTGAATATACTGAACAGAATCAACATCTGGGAGATGTGTCGGCTAAGGATATAAATGTGCAAGGCTTCTTCTCTTATGATTTAAGTGAAAGATGGCGTGGAGGAGTTTCTTTGAAATTCTTGTATTCTACTATGGCGGATTATAATTCGTTTGGTTTGGGTGTCGATGCGGGATTGAGTTATTATAATTCGGAGAAGAATTTCTCTTTCGGTTTTGTATTCAAGAATATTGGTGCTCAATTAAAGTCTTTTTATGATGAGCGTCAGAAAATGCCGTGGGATATTCAATTAGGAATCAGCAAAAAAATGGCTCATGCTCCGATACGTTTTTCTTTGACTGCTTATCATTTGAATCGCTGGAAGTTTGATCATGTGGAAAAAGCTGATAAGGAATACAAAGGGGATTCCTTTGCCAAAACTTTTTTGAAGCATCTGGTGATTGGTATAGATTGGCTTCCTTCTGATAATTTCTGGGTTGGAGTAGGATATAATCCGAAGAGGGGAATGGATATGAAGTTTGATGGTGGAACTGCCTTGAGTGGTTTCTCTGTAGGAACAGGCGTCCACATAAAGATGTTCGATGTCAGTGCTTCTATAGCTAAATATCATCCATCCGCCATGCAGATGATGGTAACAGTCACTACTTATATCTCAGATTTTAAACTGTAAGAAAAGAAATATTTAGATATGAAAAAGATAGTAATTGCGATTGATGGCCATTCTTCAAGTGGAAAGAGTACGATGGCAAAAGATTTGGCTCGTGAAATAGGTTATATCTATATCGATACAGGAGCGATGTATCGTACAGTTACATTATATAGTCTGCAACATGGATATATTCATGGAAATGTAATTAATGAAGATGCATTGAAGGCAGACATGGACAAAATCAACATTTCGTTTACATATAATGCTGAAACTGGCCGTCCTGATACATATCTGAATGGTGTAAAGGTGGAAAAGGAAATCAGAAGCATGGAAGTTGCCGGTAAAGTGAGTTTGATTGCTTCTTTGGGATTCGTTCGTAAAGCCATGGTTGCCAAACAGCAGGAGATGGGTAAAAGTAAAGGAATTGTAATGGATGGCCGTGATATAGGAACTGTTGTTTTCCCGGATGCGGAATTAAAGTTATTTGTTACGGCTTCTCCGGAAGTTCGTGCTCAACGTCGTGTGGATGAATTGCTTGCAAAAGGTGAAAAGGCTACATACGAAGAAGTTCTTGAGAATGTGAAGACGAGAGATTATATTGATTCCACCCGAAAAGAAAGTCCGTTGAGACAGGCTGATGATGCTTTGGTTCTGGATAATTCTAATATGACAATACCTGAACAGAAAGCTTGGTTGATGGAGCAATTCCAAAAAGCAGTAAGTCGGGTACAATAGACGAAAGGACAATTATTTTCATGATACAAATAGAAATAGATAGCGGTTCAGGTTTTTGTTTTGGTGTAGTAAATGCTATAAGCAATGCCGAGAAGGAATTAAAAAATACTGATAAGCTTTATTGCCTGGGTGACATCGTTCATAATAGTTTGGAAGTTGAACGCCTGGGAGAAATGGGATTACAGACTATTGAGCATGATGAGTTCGCTCATCTGAAAGGTGTAAAAGTATTATTGAGAGCTCATGGAGAACCGCCTTCAACTTATCAGATTGCCAAACAGAATGACATCCAGATTGTAGATGCGACCTGTCCTGTTGTATTGCAGTTGCAAAAGAAAATACATCGTTGTTATCAGGAAACAAAGGATGCCAATACGCAGCTGGTTATCTATGGGAAAATAGGTCATGCTGAAGTAAACGGACTTGTTGGCCAGACTGAAGGAACTGCGATTGTTATTGAAAAGTTGGAAGATATTAACAAACTGGATTTCTCTCGTAATATATCTCTGTTTTCTCAAACAACGAAGTCATTGGATGGTTTCCGACAGGTCGTTGCCGAAATACAGAAGAGAATTGCTCCTGGAGTTATATTCAATTACAATGATACAATCTGTCGTCAGGTGGCTAATCGATTGCCCAATATAAAGAAGTTTGCTTCCGAACATGATTGGGTTTACTTTGTAGCTGGAAGAAAAAGCTCGAATGGAAAGATGCTGTTTGAAGAGTGTAAGAAAGCAAATCCTAACACGTATTTCATTTCTTCTGCATCTGAAATTACAGAAGCTCTTCCCGAAAATGTGCAAAGAGTTGGAGTCTGTGGAGCAACGTCAACTCCAAAATGGCTGATGGAAGAAATAGCAGAACGGGTTCGTAAGCTAAATGAGTAATTTATATATTAAAAAAGTCAAAATCTGATATAGTATACATTCAAATTTCAACAAAAGTGTTACTTTTGTGCGAACATAAAATATTTAAAGTCATATGTCTGCAACAAAATGTGTCGGAATATTAACTTCAGGAGGTGATGCTCCTGGTATGAATGCAGCTATCCGTGCGGTGACACGTGCAGCTATTTATGAGGGAATTAGAGTAAAAGGTATTTACCGAGGTTATAAAGGAATGATAACTAACGAAATTGAAGAATTCAAAACTCAGAACGTTAGTAATATTATTCAACGAGGAGGTACAATCTTAAAGACTGCTCGTTGTGCCGAATTTAAAACATCGGAAGGACGCCAAAAAGCACATGAAATACTTACAGAGCACGGGATAGATTCATTAGTAGTAATTGGTGGTGATGGTTCTTTAACTGGAGCTCGTGTTTTTGCTGAAGAATACAATATGCCTATTGTCGGTTTGCCAGGAACAATTGATAATGATTTGTATGGAACTGATATAACAATAGGTTATGATACAGCACTGAACACAATCATGGAATGTGTTGATAAGATTCGTGACACAGCTACTTCCCATGAACGTTTATTCTTTATTGAAGTTATGGGCCGTGATGCTGGTTTCTTGGCATTAAATGGTGCAATCGCATCAGGAGCTGAAGCAGCAATCATTCCGGAAATATCTTTGGAAAAAGACCAGTTAGCTGAAATGATTGAAAACGGATATCGTAAATCAAAGAATAGTAGTATTGTTTTGGTTGCTGAGAGTGAAATAACCGGAGGTGCTATGGGTGTTGCCGAACGTGTGAAGAATGAATATCCGCAATTCGATGTTCGTGTTTCTATTTTAGGACACTTGCAGCGTGGAGGTTCGCCTTCTGCCGAAGATAGAATCCTGGCAACTCGAATGGGTGTCGCAGCAGTCGATGCTTTGTTGGATGGACAGAGAAATGTGATGATAGGTATTCAGAATGATAAGATTGTGAATGTTCCTTTCTCGAAAGCAATTAAGAATGATAAACCGATCAATAAGGATTTATTAAATGCTTTACGTATTTCTTCAATTTAAGTCAAAATTAACTTTTGGAAATTAAATACGAAAGCCGTTCCTTTTTTCGGGACGGCTTTTTCAATTATAAAAAGGATTATCTGAATCATGGAATTTAATTATATCGTAGATCAGTTTGCCGATCTTCAAATCTTGCGTTATCAGGTACCGGAATTTGAATCATTGTCGTTACGGCAGAAACAACTATTGTATCATTTGTCGGAAGCGGCATTGATGGGACGAGATATTCTGTTCGATCAGAATGGTCGTTATAATCTGGCTATCCGTCGAACATTAGAAGCTATTTATTTGAATTACCAGGGAGACAAAACTTCAGCCGATTTCCAGGCTTTTGTCGTTTATTTAAAGCGTGTATGGTTTGCAAACGGAATACATCATCATTATGGAGAGGATAAGTTTGTTCCGGGATTCTCTGAAGATTTCTTTGTGAAAGCTGTATCTTCATTAGATAAGAACTTGCTACCTTTAAGAAAAGATGAAATGGTTGATGATTTTCTAGCTTGGATGTGTCCGGTTATTTTTGATAGTAATGTGATGCCTAAACGGACTGTTCAGAGTGGAGATATGGATTGGGTGCAGGCATCTGCCAATAATTATTATGGAGAAGATGTCACACAGGCAGAGGTGGAAGATTTTTATGGTAAGATGAAAGCCGAAGCTAATACTGATACTCCAATCTCTTTCGGATTAAATAGCCGATTGGTCAAAGAGAATGGTCAATTAGTAGAGAAAGTCTGGAAAAAAGGCGGGATGTATTCATTAGCGATTGAAGCAATTATTGGCGAATTAAGAAAAGCTGCTGAATTTGCAGAGAATAATGCTCAGAAGAAGATAATTGAAACATTGATTGATTATTATATTTCGGGAGATTTACATACGTTTGATGCTTACTCCATTCTTTGGGTGGAAGATACTGAATCGAGAGTTGATTATGTAAATGGATTCATCGAAACATATGGAGATGCTCTAGGCTTGAAAGCAAGCTGGGAATCTGTTGTTAATTTCCGAAATCAGGAAGCGACCAAACGCACGCATACAATCAGTTCGAATGCACAATGGTTCGAAGACCATTCTCCGGTAGATAAACGTTTCAAGAAAGAGAAGGTTAAGGGGGTTAGTGCCAAAGTGATTACAGTAACAATGCTGGGAGGTGATTGTTATCCTTCAACACCTATTGGAATTAATTTACCAAATGCTGATTGGATTCGTCGTGATCACGGTTCAAAATCAGTTACGATTGAAAATATCATGGAGGCTTATGACAAGGCTTCACAGGGAAGTGGATTTAGTGAAGAATTTGTTTGGAGCGAAGAAGAGCGAAATCTTATCCGTAAATATGGTTTCTTGACTGATATGTTGCACACTGATTTGCATGAATGCCTGGGACATGGTTCTGGTCAATTACTTCCAGGTGTAGATCCGGATGCTTTGAAAGCTTATTCTTCTACATTGGAAGAAGCTCGTGCCGATTTGTTTGGTTTGTATTATTTGGCTGATCCGAAATTATTGGAATTAGGTCTTGTTCCGGATTCGGAAGCTTATAAAGCCGAATATTATAAGTATATGATGAATGGTTTGATGACTCAGCTCGTTCGGATAGAAGAAGGCAAGGAGGTGGAAGAAGCTCACATGCGTAATCGTCAGTTGATAGCTCGTTGGGTCTTCGAAAAAGGAGCAACAGAAAATGTAGTTGAAATGAAACAACGTGATGGAAAAACTTACATTGTTGTGAACGATTATCAGAAACTGCGTGTTTTGTTTGGTCAATTGCTTGCAGAAGTACAACGGATCAAGAGTGAAGGCGATTATGAAGCCGGTCGTTTGCTTGTCGAAAATTACGGAGTTAAAATTGATCCTGAATTACATCATGAAGTGCGAGAAAGATACGTTTTGTTGAATCTTTCTCCATATAAGGGATTTGTAAATCCGATTATGAAGGAAGTAAGAGATTCAGAAGGAAATGTTACCGATGTGGTAATGGATTATACAGAAGATTATACAGAACAGATGTTACGCTATAGTCGTGACTATTCTTTCTTACAAACTTATAACGATTGATAATATGGATGAAAAGTTAAGAGAAATACGTAAGAGATTACGTTTGGCAATGAATGGAATTATATCAACAAGTATGCGTCAGAAAGGGATGAATTACAAGTTGATATTTGGTGTTCCATTGCCGGAAATTAAAGAACTTGCATCTTCTTATGAGGTTGATGAGGAATTGGCAAGAGCTTTGTGGAAAGAAGATGTACGTGAGATGAAGATCTTGGCTACTATGCTTTATCCTGCAAAGAAAATGACACATGAAGAGGCTTTGAAATGGATGAAGGAGATTCCTTATCCTGAAATAGCTGAACAGTGTTGTAATAATTTATTCTCGAATGTGAGTCGGCCTGTCGAACTGGCATTATCATTCTTGAATGAAAGAGATAGTGCTTTTGGCAGAATTGCCGGATTTCTTTTATTTGCTCAGTTGTTTAAAAAGAAACAGTCTGTAGAATCCACACAGAAAGGATTGTTCCTTGCAGAATGTTATAATTCTTTGCATCCTGAAGATAAGTCATTGGATGAAGTTTCATGGTTAGAGAAGAACTCTGTCATTTCGGCATTGAAGTTCTTCGGTCGTCAGTCTCACGAAAATGCTGATGATGCCCTTTCTGTTGTCGTAAGTGAGAAAAATAATTCTGGAGAATTGAAAGAGTACTACGACAATTTGAAATTTGAATTCGAATATTACGATAATGAATAAAAAAATAATCAGTAGTCGGAAGAGGTCATTATTCTTTCCGGTTACTGATTATTATTATAAATAAAAATAGATCTTGTTATTGTAACGCCTCTAAAGCTGCTTTATAATTCGGCTCATTCGACATATCTTTTACTAGTTCGGTATAAATGATTTTACCTTTTTCGTTGATGATGATAACAGCACGAGGTGTTAATCCTTTCATAGGGCCATCAGCGATAATCATTTTATATTTTTTCGGAAAGTCTTTACTTCTGAAAAGAGATAAAGGCTCTACATTTTTTAATCCTTCAGTTGTACAGAAACGAGATTGAGCGAAAGGTAAATCCATAGATAAACATAAAACCACGGTGTTGTTTAATCCGGATGCCATTTGATTAAATTCTCGTACAGATTTGGCACAGACGGGAGTGTCCATACTTGGAAATATGTTTAGTACAATTTTTTTGCCTTTATAATCAACTAAAGATGATTCTGTCATATCAGATCTGACTGCCGTAAAATCAGGTGCAAGTTTCCCTTTTCGGATCATTTTGCCAATCGTATGGGCTTCTTTCCCTTTAACAATAATTGTTTCACCATCATCTGTTGATACATCGGTTGCCTGACTGATAGCATCAACATCGGTTGGTACTGCAGAAACTGAATAAATCCCTAAAGAAATAAGGAATGCTCCTATTAAAAATACTTTTCCAACTTTCATAATCTTTGTTATTATAAGATATTCTG
The DNA here is from genome assembly GCA_020026285.1 of Parabacteroides sp. The sequence continues at coordinate 10,039 of JAHHQS010000020.1, forward strand.
TTTGAAGCTTAGTTTTTTTGACGGATAAGCTTTCGTATTCCAATGAATACTAACATTGGCAAAATTAAATGTTTTCTATAAATATAGCTAATCAAAGGGATCGGTATTTCTTATAATCATGTATTTTAGAAATGATTATTCTTATAGCCGATTGATTTTTTAATGGTCATGGCTAATAAGAAAAGAGGAAATGTTTTATTTTACATTCCCTCTTTGTTAAAATATATATATCTGAATATCTATCAGTTATTTATCGACAATGATTGTTGTCCCTTCTGTACGGCTGATAAATTCCGGAGCATATAAACATTGTATAGTACAGATACCTCCTGAATATTTACCGGATCGAGAAACATAGACTGGATATTCTAGAACAAATGTTCCTTCGGGAAGATGCTCTATATAAATATTTTCTGAAATATCTTTAGACGATTTATAATACCAGATTCCATCTCTGTATTGACTGCCGGAAAGTTGTTCATCCACTTCGAGACAGGCAGCACGCAAGTCCTTCAGAAAAACATAATCCATGGCACGGTCAGAACGGATTGTTAGACGAACAATGACTTTATCTCCAACTTTTAAAGGTTGTTCAGTTGTAACCGGACGAATCTGTCTGGATCCGGATTCAGTGGTCTCAACGAATAATTTCTTTTCAACATTCAGAACACCTTTCTGTTTTTGAACTTGATTGATTGGTGCAAAATATTGTGTATAGATAGCACCCCAGGCCGGAGTCTTTCCTTCTTTTCGTATATTGACTATCGAAGTCTGATTCTGACTAATTTGCTCATGGGTAGGACTAACCTTTATATAATCAGTTCCGTATTCTCCATCTGAAGTTTCCCAATTCAGCTTCCCCCATTGGATTGTACAATTATTCGGTTGTTCAATCCATTTACTTCCTGAGACAAGCAGAGCGTAAATTGCATTTTGGGTTGCAGGAACAGACTCCCAGTTTTGTGTCCGTTTCTGATTCAACAGCCATTGTTTCATTTTGTCGCTCTGTTGCTGATCCGGATTTATCAGATTAAATAAATCCATAATCAGACAATGGGTCTCAATAGCATGGTTATTGGAATAATAACTTCCACGATTATTGGCCCAATACATACCTTTTTCAGGATGAGTCGTTGCTGTCTTCTGGAAGTATTTTAGAATATCATTCGCTATTTCAGATTTTCCATTTTTCCACATCAGCCAGCCGATAGCTGCTCGTGAGTAAAGATTATATTTTTTCCAATATCTTTCGGCCTGTGCTGTATAGAAACGAATAGCTTCACGAGCAGAGCCTAGTTCTGGAACATCCCGGTAGAAGCTTCGAACGAACAGATATTCAATCTGATTGTCTGAAGGAAGAACTGATTTCATGTTTTTATTCAACTTCAAAGTTCTTTCGTAATCTTCTTGAATATTCATATCGAGGAACTTCAATGCTTTCATCTGCATTTCTTTTTCTTGCGAATTGTATTCGATGGCTTCCAGCTGGGTGAGTTGAGCCATTCCTTTCATTATTTGTAAAGTAATATAATTACTAGCCGGCATACCTTTCATCCAGCTCCATCCGCCGTTGGGTAGTTGATTTTTCAGGAGTTGCTGTAAAGCTTCCTGATGAATCTGTTCCGAACGATTCATGTCGAATAATAATTGCAGACGCTGTTTCTGTTCGCTTTCGTTTTCTGCTTCCAAAACCCAAGGAGTTTCTTCAAGTAGAACGTTTTTTAGCTCTTTATTCTTTTCCAGATTAGAAAGAAGAGTTTCCGTATTTTTGCCCGAAGTCTGCCATTGACGAATGATTTCTTTTACTTTAGGAGATGAGTTCAGAATCATCTTCGATAAAGTATTGCTATAATAAACACTGAACCAGGAAAGCATATCTTCCTGCTTTGGAGTATTCAGTGTAGATAAGGCCTGAATGGCATACCAGATCGGATTTCCACTCATTTCGAATGTCAGACGGTAAGGATGCTGTAAGGCTTCTCTCGGAAGACGTATTGTCTTTTCTGTTTCATCGTTCAGGTAGAAAGGAATACTTTCTGTGATTAGAATCTGATTGGATAATAAAGGAAGAAGATGTTGTTCCCCATCTGTCCCTTTATCGGTCTTTACCAAAATTCTACAACCTAATACACCCTGATGATTCCATTCTTCCACATTAAAATTCCACTGGATAGTTTCAGTCTTGTTTCCATCAGCCTCGAATGGCTTTTCATTATTCAGATAAATCTGGTTGTTCTCCGGGTTAAATAATTCCAGAGAAACAGAACCTTTTACATGATCTGGAAGCTGATTGATAATCTGTGTGGCAATCACAGCTTCATCTCCCTGACGAAGGAAGCGAGGAAGATTAGGTGCAACCATTATAGGCTTACTTGTAACTATTTCTTTCATCAGATAGCCATATTTCAAATCTTTCGTATGAGCCAGCATCTGAAGCTTCCAGGTTGTATTGCTTTCTGGAACAGTAAAGTGGAACGAAACATTTCCTTTATCGTCGGTTCTCAGTATAGGATAGAAGAAGGCTGTCTCTGTAAAGTTCTCTCGGAAGACCGGAGTTGTAGGTTTGAATTCTGATGAAGAAGTCTTGTCCTGTTCAACCTGGGCATTTTCTGTTTCTACTATACTTTCTTCTAAAATGGCAGAATCATCCACAATATCCGTTGTTTCAACTATACTTTTTACGGCATTACTACGCAGAACTATATTGTTCCCTGCTGCATATTGACGATGTCTCGAGCTGAAACCGATATATGGATTCAGACATTTTTTCCAATCCTGATACATCTGGTCGAATTGGTACTGAGGAACGTTAAGAAGTTCCACCTCCTTGTTATCTGTTTCAGAATTATCATGGAAAGCTTGTCCTGTGCGAAAATAAACGGTCCATAAAGAACTATATCTTTGTGGATTGAAATTCCAATTAAACGGCATGATCTGGTCAAGAGACATATCATACATCCCTGCAAGAATCTCTGAATGGATATTTAAAGAATCAGCATTTGTCAGACGAAATTTCCAGCTTTCCTGATTCCCGGGAACAATCCTGTCACGGAAAGTTTCTGTCTGAAAAATTAATTTACGGTCAGGTTCTTTCTTTAGGATTGAGCACATATTTGTAAAGAGTTTTCCATTTTTTACAAAAGAAAAAGACGCAGTAAATCCATCCCCAAAATTTTCTTGATAGACGATAGGAAATGATCTATTCTCGTTTTTCATCTTTATAATCTTCTGATCGATCTTACCTCCTTTCTCATTGAATATTTCATACAATACAAAGGCTGGATTTTCTGAAGTACCGAATATAACATGAACGGTTTCTCCAGGAAGAGCCTTCATTTCTGTCTTAGGCATCCAGATAGAAGAGTAAACCGGTGGGCGGACATCATTCATAGTATAAATGATAAAATCTTGTTCAGTCTTGACTTGAATACCTTTATTGTCTTTTGCCTTTACTTCCATACGATAACGTCCGCTTTCCAATTGCTGGAATCCTTCTGTAATAGGTTTCTCCGAAGCGAAACTTCCTGAGGTTACCAGTTCTTTTTTATGAAAAGTCGATTCACCCCTTTTATTTTTTATTTCTGTCAGATTATAGATAGAATAAGAACCTTCAGTCGGAACTTTTTCTCGATTAATCGTCTGTGCGATGACTGTTGCTTTAGCCTCTTCTTTATTCATTTTTTGAGGAAGATCCAACGATAACAGGAGATTTGTTTCGCCAACGGAAAACAGATAACTGGTTTCCTGGCTTTCACCCTTGCTATCGGTCAAAGTAGCTTTCACTTCATACGACTGACAGATCTGTCTTTTAGAGTCTGTCTTTTCTTTCTCCGGTTTGAATGAAATTTCAAACAGGCCTTCATCATTGACTTTGCCATAACCTTCGGCTACCAGCTTGTTTGAATAGTTATAAGGATTCGGCATATAACTACGTAGCCAGAAAGGATGAAGAGTGATAGTCCATTTCACTTTCCCTTCCTGCAAACGTACGCCTGAAAAAGTTTCAGCCTTTCCCTTTATGGTGATAGTCTGATTGAATGAAACCTCTTCCCGAATAGGTTCAATCTCCAGTCGGTAAGAAGGACGTTTATATTCCTCTACACGGAAAGAAGTCGAAGCTTTTTCAGTCTGTAGTGAGAAATAACCATTCAAGGTATTCTGTGGCAACACAAATTCACCATGAATAGAACCGAACTCATTGGTAGTGAATTCTTTTTTAGCAACCTCTTTATAGTTGGCATCTCGTAGAGTAATAGATATTTTATTCCCTTCTTTTACCGTTAGTTCCTTATTTTCGTCTGAATATACAATACCTTTGAATAGAACGGTCTGTCCCGGGCGATAAATACCTCTGTCGGTAAACAAGGATACATAGGTCTGTTTACTATTTTCAATTCTTTCCCTGTAATAGCGAGAAACTCCTGTAATGAAAGCAGCAGTATCATTTCCCAGAACTGGACGGACTGCATCTATTTGCTTTCTGTTCATTGTATTAAGTAATGCAAGACCATTTTTATCTGTTTTGACCGTTGCTAAATTTTTTGCAATCCATTGTGAAGTAACATCATAACAAATAACAGGAACATTGACCAAAGGTTGTCCGCTTTCGAAGTCTGTTACAAAAACTTCCTGTATTCCTTTCGCATTTTTACGATGAGTTAGAGCAAGCTTGCTTACACTGAAAGGAGCTGAAACTGATAAATCATGATTACTGGTTGAAACCACTTCATACTCAAACAATCCTTTTTCTTCCATTGGAATCTGAATAACAGTATCTTTTGTGATATATGGAACAGATACCGGAAGTTTGATATTTACCTTCTTGATAACCTTTCCTCTGTTGGAATGATTCTTGCGATTCCTCCTCAAAGCAGAAACTGCAGCTGATTTATTCTCGAATATACAGACTGTCACCTCCTTTATGTTCTTAAAAGAAACATTTAATTTCAAATTTTTCCCCGGATAAACATTCTGATTATTTCTGACATATATGGAACTATGTTCCATTCTGGCGATTGTATTTTTAAATTCATTACAACGTTCCAGTGAAGCATAATTTTTTATATTGTCTTGGCAGAAATTATAAATAAGACTTTTTATAGAATCTCTTTTTTCAGTTGGAACTAAATATTCATCTTCTTTCATCCTGTTGAGGCGAACCAGATTAATTTCCAGACGAGATTCATTATCGTCGACGGACTGATAGAGCGAATCTAAAGAGTTTTTGTATTCATTATGATTCTTCAAATTCATTCTATTTTGAAAACGAAGATAATTTAAAGAAACCAGAGTCAGAGCCTTCGGATTATTTGTCTGTCTCTTAAAAGAAATCCACTGCTGATAGTATTGTTCCTTTGGCTGAATAGAAATAGCCCGTTGTAAAAGAAAATCATATAATGTAGGGTGTAGTGCTCGGGCATCTTTTCCTAAATCAAGAATTTTAGCGAACGAATCAGTCTTGGTCTCTTGAAGCACCTTTACGGGAGAAAGGGAAAGATTCAATTCTTTCTGAATCTTTTCTTCAAACAAATTTGGAGTCCATTCACGAATATCTTCCGGAACAAAATCTTTCAAATCTGTTCTTTGTTGTATGTTCCATCTGTTCTGGTTATAATAAGTCTGATACATTTCTGCTGTCAGAGAATGTAATAAAGCAATCGTGGCAGGATCTTTCTGTTCTGAAATGAATTTATCCATCAATACCAGCTGATCAGGAAAATTATCAATATCTTTCTCAAGCTTTTCTCTGATCTGTTTTACTAGTAGCTGGATAACCTCAGAAGAGCTCTGAGTATCATTCATAGCTCTTTCTAGGGAAAAAACAGTTTTAGAGTCTTGTCGTGCGGTAGCATAATAACTTGTTGAAGTTATTGTGGCTATCAATAGGAAAGGAATAAAAAATGCTCTTAATTTCATGATCTTATATATTCTGATTCCGAAAGTTCTTTGTTTCTTATGAATTCGGAATCTGGTTTATATATTAGATACAAATTAAGAGCAAAAAGTTGTGAATAATATGTTAAAATGAAGTAAAAAACTTATTTCCTGCGAATATAGGTCACAAAAGAGTAAGGAATAAGATTTTTTTCATCAGTAGAGAAATCCTCTCTTCCCACTTCTTCCCATTGATTCAAATCGATCTTAGGGAAAAATGCATCTGCATCATCGTATGACTGATGTACATGTGTAACATACAATTTATCTACATCATTAATAGTCTGATGATATACTTGGGCTCCTCCGATAATGAAAACTTCCTCTTCATCTTTACATAATTCCAAAGCATCCTTTAATGATTTGCAAGGGTATGCATTTTCAAAAGTAGTGTCAGTATGCGAAGTCAGAATAACATTCTTACGTTTAGGTAGTGCACCATTAGGAAGAGACTCGAATGTTTTTCTTCCCATAATGATGGTATGTCCTGTTGTAAGAACTCTGAAATGTTTCATATCAGCAGGCAGGTGCCATAAAAGTTGCTGATCTTTACCAATAGCATAATTGTCTGCTATGGCAACGACTATAGAAATTGTACTCATTCCTGGCTATTATCTAATGATTAATGATGAATTTATTTTATACTGGATAAAATCAGACAGCTACAGTCCCTTTGATATGGGGATGCGGATTATATCCTATAAGATTAAAGTCTTCGTATTTGAAATCGAAGATACTTTTTACATCCGGATTGATTTCCATCTTTGGCAGCGGACGAGGTTCACGCGTAAGTTGCAATTTTACCTGTTCCATGTGGTTGGAATAGATATGTGCATCGCCTAATGTATGAACAAAGTCGCCAGCCTTCAAACCTGTTACCTGAGCCATCATCTGTAATAACAAAGCATATGACGCAATGTTGAAAGGAACACCCAAAAATATATCAGCGCTACGTTGATACATTTGCAGACTTAAACGTCCGTTGGCAACATAGAATTGAAAGAATGCATGACAAGGAGGAAGATTCATATTATTCAGGTCTCCAACATTCCATGCGCTGACAATAATACGGCGTGAATCCGGATTATGCTTGATGGTTTCGACTGCTTCTGAAATCTGATCGATTGCTTTACCATCATATGAAGGCCATGAGCGCCATTGATAACCATAAATATGGCCAAGGTCTCCATTTTCATCGGCCCATTCATTCCAGATTCTTACTCCGTTATCCTGAAGGTATTTTACGTTGGTATCACCTTTCAGGAACCAAAGCAATTCATATATGATGGATTTCAAATGAAGCTTTTTGGTTGTTAAAAGAGGAAATCCCTCTTCCAGATTAAAACGCATCTGATGTCCGAATATGCTTGTTGTTCCGGTTCCGGTGCGGTCTTCTTTATGTACACCCTCGGTAAGTACACGATTCAATAAATCTAGATATTGTTTCATCTTTCTAATTTTTGAATACAAAATTACGATTTGTTTTTCGAAAAAGAGGGTAGTTTCACGGCTATTAACTTCTTATTTTTCGCCTCATGGTATTAAGTTTATCTTTCCACTCCTGTGAGCCAAGTTTTCCACCTTGGTGGAAAGAGTGAACCACCTGTGTGGAAAGCTTGTTCCACTAAGGTGGAAAGATAAATATATCCTTCGTTTTTATAAAAAGGATTATCGTTTACAGAAACGCTCAGTAATTGAAACCGAAATACCAAAGTGGAATAATGTGGTTGTTGCCATGTTCGATATTCTCTTTTACTATATAATGAGTATTTGATAGAAGAAGATTTTTCCTCGATTTCTTTGTCTCTGTAAAGTCAAACGTATATTGATCTATACCTAAATCAGACGTTTTGGGAAATGAAATCTTATGATTTACGCGCATCTGGTTATAGAAGAAAGTTTCAGGAATACATCTCGTATTTTCTTTGTTCTCATTCAAAGTTTCTAACAGGTTTGAATTGTCGAGATAGATTTTATCAATTTTTCCAGGATTTTTTATACCGTCAGCCGAATGTTTTACTAACATAAGTAAACCGGATTTCTCAAGATAGGAGAGATAGTCGCTGATATTATTTCTTCCTATCTTCGTTTGATCAGCCAGAGTCTGTAAAACCGGTTTGAATGGAGCTTGCTGGGCGATAATCATAAGTAGTTGCTTTAATTTTCTTCCAGTCGACACATTCATATTAGTATATTGAGGTATATCCATCTCCATTGTCTTGCAGATAAGTTTTTCTCGAACAATGGCATACTCCAATTCTTGTCCGAAAGGATAATATCCTTTTCTCAAGTATTCATTGAACAAAGGTAACGGATGAGTAATACCCGGAATTTCAACATTGTTTTCGAGTATTTCTTCTAATGAATAAGTTGGAACTTCTATACTATAGAATATAGCCAGATATTCCCGGAAAGATAATCCTTGGATTTCATAAACAGGAACATTTTTACTTAGGACTGAACTTCCATCGTGAATATCAAATACTGAAGAACCTATAAAATAGATGTGCATATCGGGATAACTGTTATAAAGTTCAGTCAGTTCTTCAGACCAGTGTTCATATTTATGTATTTCGTCAATGAATAAATACTTTCCACCTTTCTTATCGAATTTGTCAGCCAGTTCTATCAGAGTATGATAGGAAAAAAACATATTATCTGCAGCAACATATAATGTTTCTTCAGGATCTAGATTCTTTTTAATATATTGAAGGAGCATGGTTGTTTTACCAACACCTCTAGGGCCAACAATACCTAACATATGAGAATCCCATTTTACGTCATTATATTTGTATCTGATGAAATCTGTAGGGGTTATTCTCAATAATTTTTTGAATAAGGTGTATAAATGTTCCATTACTGAATTATTGTTTACTAAATAATACTGAAAATGCACTATTATAGTGCAAAAATAGGCTTTTATACCTAAAAAACATTCTTTTAGGTGTCGGAAAAACTTAAAAAATGATGATTTTTCATTAAAATAGGTATTTTTTATGTGCAAATACCTCAATTTAGGTATTTCTAGTTCTCCAATATCGTCCTACCTTTGCATCGAATTAATAATAACAATAATTAGGTTAAATTTATGTACAAGTATTTATCATTATTTGTAATGATGTTTGCTTTTACTTTTACTGCATGTCAAAACAAGCAGAAAAGTACTGAAGCTCCAGCTGAAAAAAGCTGTTGTTCTTCTGAGAGTGTTGAAGCTAAGGTTTACTCTTTAGAAGATTTATTAGAAAATGCAGGTTCTTTAGTTGATAAAGAGGTTGCATTTAAAGGTACTGTTAATCATGTATGTAAACATGGTGGAAAAAAATGTTTTATGAACGGTGAAACTCCTGACGTTTCTCTTCAGGTATTTGCTAAAGGAAGTATTTCTGCTTTTGATAAAGAATTAATTGGTTCTGAAATCACAGTTAAAGGTGTTTTGAAAGAACGTCGTATGACAAAAGCTGATGTTGAAAAACAGGAACAGGCTATGAAAGAAAGAATGGCAAAAGAGAATCATGGAGAACATGGTAGCTGTGGTCATGGCATGAAGAATGTTGACATGATGAAAAAATGGATGGCTGATAATAATAAAGATTATTATCCTATTTATTTTGTGGAAGGAACTGAATATGAAAAAGTTCAATAAACAGGATTTTATTCGAATACTTTTTACAATTCATAGAGATCTTGGTTTTTTTGTTGTAGGTCTTTGTTTTATTTATGGTATTTCCGGTTTTTTGTTGAATACAATGGATGGAAGTGATCCTGCGTACAATACATTACAAGACGAGATTACTATAGCAAGTGGACTTGATGAAGATAAGCTGAAAGCAGAATGGCTTGATAATCTGGACTTGCCAGCTATTAAGAAAGTCAAAACACTGAAGGATAATCAGATTAAAATTACTTGTGAAGGTGGTTATGGTCTTTATCAGATTTCAGATGGTTCATTAAGTTATGAGATCTATCAAAAACGTCCTTTGATATTCTGGATAAATAAAATGCATTACAACCGAATTCACGGTTGGAACATAATGGGTAATATTTTTGCTGTATCTCTTGTATTCTTTGCAGTTTCTGGATTGTTTATGGTTAGAGGAAAAAATGGAATTGCAGGCAGAGGTAAATGGTTTCTTATAAGCGGATTTATTATACCAGTTTTATATATAATTTTTACTTGATAAGATACTTTAATTAGTTAATAATCAGCTGAATTTTGTGCGGTTGATTTGTTCGTTAAGCAGAGTTTTAAAAAGCTTTGTTTTGCTAGAAATATGTCTTTTTTTACAAATAATATTTAAATTAAAAAACTTATGAATAAGTTATTCCCTTATTTAATGTCAATGGCTTTGTTCGGAATAAGCCTATTCAGTTCTTGTAGTGATGATGATGAAGTCTTAGAAGAACAGAAAGTATTGGTTAAATTTACTGCTACACCAAGTATTGAAGGTACAATTCCTGCTGAAGCTTATGAAGGTTTAGTTGCTGTATTTACAGAAGTTCGTAATCAGGATACTACACATTGTGTATTGAATGCTTCTGGTGTTGGTACTGTTAACCTTTATAAAGGTGTTTATAATATTGCAATTGAAGATAAAATCAAAAACGAAGAAAATAAAGATGTTACTATTTCTGTAAGAATGGAAAACATCTCAGTAAATGAAGCCGGTCAGGAAATAGTTGGTAAATTGAATTCATTACCAGCAGACGCAATTGGTCAGAACTTCATTTTCGGTGAAATCTTCTTCAACGGAGAAAGAAACTCAGGACGAATGATGCATCCAGACCAGTATTTCACAATCTTCAACCCGACAGAAGATACATTATATGTTGATGGTGTTTCTGTAGCTGTTACACAGCACTTGTCTTGGCAGGAACCACAGTTATGGTATAATAAATATTATCCATCAAGAGTTCCGGTAGGTGGTTTCGTTACAATTCCAGGTTCAGGAAAAGATCATCCAGTTCTTCCAGGTGAAAAAGTAGTAGTTGCATTTACTGCTGTTGATCATTCACAAGTTGAAGGTTATGATCATGCAGTTGATTTGACTGGTGCAGATTTTGAAATTTATGAAGGTCCGGAGAAAAAAGGTGAAGTTGATAATCCAGATGTAGAAAATGTTACTCTTTCTACAAACCCGGATTCTTACGGTTTCTTCTTCCAGCCACGTGGTTATGTATCTCCACTTATGTTTAAGTTGGAAAATGGCGAAAAATCAACAATTGAGAAATTCTATAAAGACAACTTGTCTGAAACATTACAAGCTGTTCCTGCTGACGAAGAAAAAGGTACTCCTGCTGATACAATCTCAATCCAAATCATCAGTATCCCTACTGAAATGATTATTGATGGTGTTCAGACAAGTGATGTTCCTCAGGATGTTAAAACACGTGTAGTTCCAGAAACAGTTGACCGTGGTAAATTCTTGGTTAATGGTTGTCACCGTCAGGAATTGGCTATTCGTAAAGAAATCAAAGTAGGTAAGAAAGTATTCTATCAGGATACAAACAATTCAACTGAAGACTTTATACGTAAAAATGGTCAGACTCCATATCCAAAAGGCTGGCGTGATCAGAAATAAAATGTTTTTTTAAACAGATAAGCGAGGAGGTCTTAAAAAATCTCCTCGCTTTTTAGTTTATAACGTAATATGAAGCATAATTCAAAATTTTTATATTATTTCTTCCTTCTGTTATTATTATTTCCTTTCCTTGACGGACAGGCGGCAGGCGATAATAAAAAGCTGTATAATGTAAAGGGAATCGTTATATCAGCATCTGATAATAAGCCGGTTAGTTTTGCCAATGTTGCTATAATAGATCAAAATGTTGGTGCTGTTTCGGATATCGATGGAAAATTTTATATGACAAAGATTCCAGCAGGAGAACATAAATTACAGGTCAGTTGTCTAGGTTTCAATCCTTATGAAAAAATTATTAATGTTCACTCTGACATTGAAATAACAATCAAACTATCAGTTTCCAGTATCGCTTTAAAAGAACTGGAAGTGATGGCGAAACGTACTTCAAGAGATAAACTTGTAGTTAATGAGGCTGCGATTGAATATATTCAGCCTACATCTTTGGCCGACGTACTTGTACTGCTCCCTGGTAATGTATATAAGGAGAATAATATGAGTAGTTTCGGTCAGATTTCTTCTCGTCAGGTTGGTAGTGATGCCAATACTTCATTAGGTGTAGCCGTAATGACTGATGGAGCTCCTATTTCAACAGATGGTATGCGTACTCAGTTGGTAGGTATTACAGGAGGAACTGGTAGAGGTGATGGTGAAGTTCAAAGTCGTACAGGTTTGAATCAGGGTGTCGATATGCGTTATATTTCTACCGATCATATTCAGAGTGTTGAGTTTACAAGAGGTATTTCTTCTGCTCGTTATGGAAACTTGACAAGTGGTTCTATTAAAGTAAATTCAAAATCAGGTGTTTCTCCTTTACGCGTACGAGTGAAGGGTGATTTGAAAAATAAATTGGTCTATGCCGGTAAGGGATTTAAACTTTCTGATAAGGCGGGATCGTTAAATATTGGTGCAGACTTTTTACATTCTATAGATGATATCCGTGAAGAGATGGATAAGTTCTCGCGTTTTACTGCCCAGGCTTATTATACAAACCAGTTTAAGTGGGATGATTATAAGTTGGATTTAGATTTGAAATTGAACCAGACCGTTTCTTTGAATAAAATGAAAAAAGACGAGTTGACTTATGAATATAATGAAGTATATAAGGCTGATTATTCAAAAACTAATCTTTTCTTGAAGACTGTCTTGACTTCGAATCATTCCTGGTTGGATCAATTAGAGTTGATGGTTTCTTCTGATGTCGTTTTTGATAAGATAACTCGTCATAAAATGGTATTGTCAGGATCGGGCCCTATGAATGTTCCGTTAGCTAAAGAGGAAGGCGAATATGAGGGAATTTATCTTCCAGGTAAATATTATAGTGATTTTTATATTGATAATACTCCTATCAATTTGTTTACACAGTTACATGCTGTTTCCCGTTTCCAGTTGTCTGACCCGTTAGGTATTCATTTGCAGTATGGTTTGGAGTACAGACACACAAAGAATAAAGGTGATGGAGCTGTGATTGTTGATGAGACTCGTCCTCCTTTCCCATACGATAACTCCTATATGCGTCCTCGTCCAAACTGGGCGATTCCAGCTCTTTCTACAGGAGCTGCTTATTTGCAGATGGAAACATTGTATAATCTTGATGATAAAATACTCAAACTTTCATTGGGAGGCAGAGCAACACATATGTTTAATCTGGCTAGTGATTATGCTTTGTCTGATAAAGTATTGCTGGAACCTCGTATTAATGCATCATTCACTTTTGGCGAGACAGTAAAAAATAGTTTCCGTTTTGGTTATGGTATAGAAAACAAATTGCCAACAATGGACTATTTGTATCCTGAAAAGTTGTACAAGGATTTCTATATGTTGAATGCTTATACAGATAAAAAGGAATATCGGCATCTGATTACTTATACCAATATTTATGATATAGCGAATAAAGATATTCGTGAGAATAAGAATAGAAAGATAGAGGCTGGATGGGATTTCACTTTCCGTGATTTGGATATATCTGTAACTGCTTTTTATGAAAAGACTTCAACCGGTTTTGAATATTTTGAAGTATATAATCCGGAAACGTTCGATTTCTATAACAAGTTGAAACCGGGTGTGGATATTCATAATCGTACTCCACAGAAAGAAGACTACATAAAGGAACGTTATAGTGTGTTTACTACTTCTTCGAAAGCAATGAACAGCAAGAAGACGATAAAGAAAGGTGTCGAATTTCGCGTAATCTTCCCGAAGATCGAGCCTCTTTATACAACCGTTGAAATGAATGGTGCTTATTATAAAACGAATTATAGTTCTGCTTTGCCTCATTATTTCTATCCTGGAACAAAGATCGCTGATCAGGTGTTCCCTTATGTCGGTATTTATGATACGGATCCGCAGAACGAATATGGTCGATTGAATACGAACTTCTGGTTTAATACACATATTCCTAAGTTCAAATTAATCTTCACAAATTTTGTACAGGTTGTTTGGATGAAATCAGATCAGTATATCGATACTCGTAATAAATATCCTTATGCATATATGGATTTTGATGGCGTTATTCATGATGTTGGTCAGGCTGAAATTGATAGAATGAATTCGGATGATATGATATTTAGACAGTTCAAAAGAAAAATATTCCCAATCGATTACGAACGTAATGTAAAACCTATTTCTCTTTTATGGAATATCAAAGCAACTAAAGAATTTAACAAGTATGCTAAGCTATCGTTCTTTGTGAATGGTATTCTGGATATTAATCCGAAATATGTTTCTGGCGGAAAGGTTACTGAAAGAGACTGGACTAATCCTTATTTCGGTGTGGAATTATTCTTGAATTTTAATTTATAAAAGATGATACTTATGAGACGACTGTTTCTATATTCTATATTATTATTTATTTCAGAAATCACTTTTGCTCAAACTTCAATTTTAACTGAACGAAATAGAAGTGAATTATCACCTTCAGAGACTCGGTACAATCGATTGTCAACAGATATGAATGTACGTAAGGCAAGACAGTTGTATTCAAATCCGGCTTTTTATGAAGTTGCTCGACAGGATAGTTTTTCTTTGGGTACAAAATATCATTCTTTTGTTTCTACCGGTTATTCGAATGGTGATGTAGAGGGAGACTTTTTACCTTACGAAGGAAATGCTTTTCAAGATTATCGCCTGAAGGGTGTAGGACAATATTCTTTAAAGAATTTAGGTACTATTTTCGGGTCTGTTCAGTATTCTCGTGGTAAGCATGAGCAGATTGGATGGAATACGATGCGTTATCCGGAATTATATTTACCTTATGTTGCTACCGACTCAATAGGTGGCGATTATAAGTATGAAGATTATTTGGTTGAAGGAGGTTATGCATTCAATATGTCAGACTGGACTTTTGGTGTTCATGGTTCCTTCCATGGTGAACAGGCTTATCGAAAGACAGATCCTCGTGCATTGAATAATACAACTTGGTTGACTTTGAAGTTGGGTGCTGCACGTAAATACAATGACCATTTATTTATGTTGCAAGGTAGTTTCGGACGAAACAAACAGAATATGTCTGTACGATACTGGCGTCCTGGAGAACAGGATCGTTTTTTCGTTTGTTACGGCTTTGGTCTATATGATGTTCGTAAGAGTGGTGTAAGTTTTGGCTATTCCAGAATGCATTATATTATGGAAGCTGGTACTAAGTTTACTTATCACTCTCCTTTAAATAAGCCATTTGTCGTATTTGCTGATTTAGGATATGACTATGATCGGATGAAAGCAGAGGAATCTGATATCCGTGATTTGTATTATTCAAAGACACATACATTATCTCCTTCATTAAAGTTTGATTGGAATGTGAATTCTTCATTCCAGTTATCTTTATGGTTGCAGAGTAATATTGATAAACGTAAAGGTTTTGAAAATATATTTGAGTATTATTTAGTGGATGAAGTGAATAATATTTATGATTTCCGTTTGATTGATACTCAGCAGAAATATCTTTTTAATAAATCAGAAAGTCTGGCTCAATTGAGTTTGAGTTATCAGATAAATCCTACACACAAAGTTAGTGTTCAGGGGGGGAGCGGACTTTATTCTCGTGAAGAAAAATATAAAGGTGAAGGTTACAGAGTAAAAAATACTTCTATTTATCCTCATGGAAAATTTAATTATTTGATGAATTACAAGCGCTCTGAATTGGAACTTTCATTCCTTTATGGAAAGAACTTGTGTGTGAAGAATAATTATAATGTGGTTTTGAAGAATCAGTCTTTGGAACATTTGGATTTCCAGCAGACATTTGCTCCCTATGCTTATTTTAGTAGTGAATTTTCATCTGTTCAGATTGAAGCTAATTATATCTATCATTTTAAGAAACTTGGTTTAGGCTTGAATGCTAAATTTATGTATTCTCGTGGTGATCGATTGAATGATGTTGCTTATAAAGATAAAATAGGATTTGAATCTACGGCTCCCATGATTCAGACTTCGCCTGACAAGCATAACGAAACTTGGGGCAGTACTTCTTTGTTCTTGATTTTTTAATAATTTGAAACGGTTTTGAAAAGGACGAATTTGATTCTTTTCTTAATATTATAGTTTATAGTTTCTTCAAATGAAAATGATATCGGTATTATATGAGTATTCATATGATGCCGATATTTTTTTAGTTCATATTGGTGTAGGAAAAAAATATTTTATCAAAAATCATAATAATGTATATCTTATACCATATAAAAGAGTTGTATTCTGACATTATACATCAAAAGTATATCGTTATTTTAACGATTTTTGTAATGTTATAAAATGTTGTGTGTATCTTTGTGATTATAGAAAAAACTAAAAATAACTAATATGATTAAGAAATTTTGTTTTGCCGTGATGGCTGTTTGTATGATGCTGTCATGTGCTCAGAAGCAACAGGAAGCTGCTCCGAAAACTACCCTTTCAGGATTGAATCCATCTGATTTTGTTTCGCAGGTTGAAGGAAAGCCTATCGCTCTTTATGTCTTGAAGAATGCTAATGGCTTGGAAGCTTGTATTACTAACTGGGGCGGAAGATGGGTATCTATGATGGTCCCAGATAAAAATGGTAAAATGACAGATGTTATCTTAGGTCATGAAAAGTTATCAGATTATATAGCAGATAAAGGAAACTTTGGAGCTTTGATTGGACGTTATGGAAACCGTATCGCAAAAGCTAAATTTACGATAGATGGAACTGAATATAATTTGCCTCAAAATAATATGACAAATTGTTTACATGGAGGTCCTAATGGTTTTGATCGTCAGGTTTGGGATGCAAAACAATTGAATGATAATACTCTTCAGCTTACTTATCTTTCAAAAGATGGAGAAGCTGGTTTCCCTGGTAATTTGAATGTGAAAGTGGTTTATACTTTGACTGACAAAAATGAAATGGATATCAAATATGAAGCAACAACAGATAAAAAGACAGTTGTAAACTTGACTCATCATTGTTATTTTAATTTGTCAGGTATTCCTGGTTCTACAATTATGGATCATAAGTTATCAATTAATGCTGATTCTTATACTCCAGTTGATACTTTGTTTATTCCTACAGGAATTGAAACAGTAGAAGGAACTCCTATGGATTTACGTCAACCTGTGACTATTGGAGATAGGATTGATAGCGATTTTGAACAATTGAAGATAGGTATGGGATATGATCATAACTGGGTGTTGAATACAAAGGGAGATGTAAGTAAGGTTGCAGCTTCTGTAGTTGCTCCAACAAGTGGTATTCAATTGGAAGTCTTTACGAATGAGCCTGGATTACAAATCTATTGTGGTAACATGATGTCTGGTAAAGATAAAGGTAAATTCGGTGTTAATTATCCTCGTCGTGGTGCGATCTGTTTGGAATCACAGCATTATCCGGATTCACCGAATCATCCGGATTTTCCAACGACATTGTTGGAACCAGGGCAGACTTACAAGAGTGAATGCGTTTATAAATTTTCTGTGAAATAAGATATAACAAAAGTCTGTTCTTTTATATAAGGCATTGTTAAAGGCATTAATTATAATCCTTTAACAATGCTTTTTTGTTTTGGTTTCATATATGGTGAATTCCACTTTGATACATCAATAAAATTATTATCTTTGCCTAACTCATAAAAATTAAAATGCAATGAAAGCACAGATTCTAGAAAGACTTTCCGCATTGCGGAATGCAATGAAAAAGCAAAATATTTCTGCATATATTATTCCTACAACAGATCCTCATATGAGTGAATATCCTGCTCCTTGCTGGAAATATCGTGAATGGATTTCCGGATTCACTGGCTCTGCAGGAACTGTTGTTGTTACAGATACGAAAGCTGGTTTATGGACTGATTCCCGTTATTTCTTACAGGCGGAATCTCAGTTAGAGGGTACTGGTATTGATCTTTATCGAATGAAATTACCAGAGACACCATCTATAATAGATTTCTTGTTAGATGAAGTAATGGAGAATGGAGTTGTAGGATTGAATGGAGAAACCTATAGTTTGGCAGATGCAGAAACTTTGTCTTTAGATTTGGCTAGAAAGAATATCAAACTGAATACAACTTATGCCTTTTTGAATGATATATGGACTGATCGTCCAGTGATTCCTGAAGGTGCTATTTTTGATTTACCAATAGAATTGAGCGGTAAATCAACAGAAGATAAATTGACGGAGATAACTTTAAGATTGCATAAGGCAGGAGCGGATTGTACTATTTTATCAGCATTAGATGAAGTTGCTTGGACTTGTAATATCCGTGGTACAGATGTTGCTTATAATCCGGTTGCTGTTTCTTATATGTTTATTTCAAACGAAGAAAACGTGTTATTTATTAATCCGAAGAAAGTCCCGGAAGAAGTAGCTAAACGTTTAAATAAAGAAGGAGTAAAATTGGCAGATTATACTTGTCTGTCTTCATATTTATCCAGATTACCGGAAACAACTCGTATTTATTTGGATAAAGATCATACAAATGTGGCTATATGTAATGCTTTACCTGCAAAAGTTAGGATTGTTTCAGGAATTTCTCCTGCCAATACATTAAAGAGTATAAAAAATGAAACAGAATTAAAAGGTTATCGGAATGCTGTGATTAAAGATGGTGTTGCGTTGACTAAATTCTACATGTGGTTGGAAAAACAATTGAAAGCCGGAGAAAGAGTTACAGAATTGAGTGCAAGTCGGAAGCTGACAGAATTTCGTGCAGAACAGCCATTATATGTAATGGATAGTTTTGAGACAATATCAAGTTTCTCTTATCATGGAGCGATAGTACATTATGCTGTTACTCCGGAAACAGATATTGAATTAAAACCGGAAAGTTTATATTTAGTAGATAGTGGTGGTCAATATCTGGATGGAACAACAGATATAACTCGTACAATAGCTTTGGGCGAACCAACAGAACAGATGAAGAAGGATTTTACTCGTGCTTTAAAGGGTACAATTAGTTTGGCTAAATGTAAATTCCCTGCAGGTACTCGAGGAAGTCAGTTGGATATTTTGGCACGAAAGGCTTTGTGGGATGCCGGTATTAACTATTTGCATGGAACAGGTCATGGCGTTGGTCATTGTTTGAATGTTCATGAAGGTCCGCAAAGTATTAGAATGGAGGAAAATCCTGTTGTTTTAGAAGCGGGAATGGTCATGAGTGACGAACCGGCTATGTATCGTTCAGGAGAATATGGTATTAGAACGGAAAATATAGTAGCTATTCGTGAAGATAGTGAAACCGAATTCGGTAAGTTCTTAACAATGGAAACATTAACATTATGTTATATTGATACAAGCTTGGTTGTTACTTCAATGCTTTCTGCAAGAGAGTATGCATGGCTAAATAAATATCATCAGATGGTATTTGAAAAGTTAAGTCCGTACTTGAATGAAGAAGAGAAGGAATGGTTGCGAATAAAGACACAAGAAATTTAATTAGTAATAATAATAAGTTATGGCATTAATAAGATCAGTAAGAGGTTTTACTCCGAAGATTGGAAAAGATACTTTTCTGGCTGAAAACGCAACAATTATAGGTGATGTTGAAATAGGTGAAGGGTGTAGTATCTGGTATGGAGCAATTTTGCGTGGTGATGTTAATTCTATTCGAATAGGAAATGGAGTTAATGTTCAGGATGGTTCTGTTCTGCACACACTTTATCAGAAATCTACAATAGAAATAGAAGATAATGTTTCCATTGGGCATAATGTTACTATTCATGGAGCTAAAATTTGTAACGGAGCATTAATTGGAATGGGATCGGTCGTTTTGGATCATGCTGTAATTGGAGAAGGTGCGATAGTTGCTGCAGGTTCTGTGGTCTTAAGTAAAACGGTGGTGGAGCCTGGAAGTATTTATGCTGGAGTTCCTGCAAAATTTATCAAAAAGGTTGATCCAGAACAGTCAAAAGAGATTAATCAAAAGATTGCGAACAATTATCACATGTATTCATCTTGGTATAAGGAGGATGAAAAATAATAAAAGATGAGAAATATATTGAAAAAGAAAGTATTTATATTTGGTATATTGGCATGTGCCTTGTTCGGTTGTTCTTCTCAATCGCAAGATGTTGAGAAGAAAGTGACTTTTCGGTCAGTAACACCATTTGATCCACCAACGTATGTTTGTTATAAGACTCCTGGAGAAATAGAAATAGATGGTAAGCTTACAGAATGGGATGACATTCCTTGGTCTTCAGATTTTGTAGATATTGAAGGTGATAAACGTCCGGCTCCGATTCATCAGACTCGTGCAAAAATGGCTTACGATGAGAATGGTATGTATTTTGCTACTTTGATGGATGAACCTCATGTTTGGGCTTATCAGAAAGAACATGATTGTGTTATATTTCATGAAAATGATTTTGAGATATTCATAGATCCTACGGGCGATACTCATAATTATTTGGAGTACGAAGTAAATGCTTTAGGTACTGAATGGGATTTGTTTTTAGATAAACCTTACAGAGATGGCCCTACTGTACTGAATGGTTGGGAACTTGCTGGAATGAAATCTGCTGTTTGGGTAGATGGTACTATCAATAATCCGAATGATACTGATAAATCATGGAGTGTTGAAGTTTTTATTCCATGGAAAACAATCAATCAGGTTGATAGAGGACGAAATGGTGCTCCTAAAAATGGGGATCAGTTCCGTGTGAATTTCTCTCGTGTGGAATGGACTACAGAAGCAAAGGATGGAAAATATGTGAAAGTCCCAATAAAAGGTGAAGATAAAATTAGAGAGTATAATTGGGTTTGGGCTCCAACAGGGGTGATTAATATTCATATGCCTGAATATTGGGGATACGTTCAGTTCTCTGATAAAATAGCGGGTAAGGATGTTGATGTTTTTAAACAGAATCCAGTAGAGGAAACAAAATGGATCCTTCGTCAGTTATATTATAGACAGAAAGAATACATAAAGGCAACAGGTCATTATGCAACTTCGGTCAGAGCTTTACAGGCTTCAGATATTTGTTCTGCGGATCAATTGACTAAGTTGAAAGTAGAAAGTACAACTTCGATGTTTGAAATCTCTTTACCGGCAATTGACGGGAAAGTATGGAAAATTAATCATAAAGGTTTAGTCTGGAAATAAGATCGATTTTTATATGAAATGAAAGGTGTCATTGAGCAATCATTGACACCTTTTTTGTTTATAAACCAGTCCCGATGTTGTATGTCCTTAAATAAAAACCGAATCTTTTTATAAATAATATAACCATTCCCAAAACCCAATTTATAGATTGATCTCATGAAAATGAGATGTAATAAAATAGAAATAATGACTTAATCTTTAATCCCTACTTTTGCGATGTAAAAAATGGCAAAACTAAATTTACAAAAAATGGATTTATCTAGAAAAATTGTCCGATTTGGGGGACTTCTTTGTGTAACAGGATCCTTGCAAGGTATGCCTTTGTTGTATGCAACAACACCTAATAGGATTCCTGATTTTTTACAACAAAATGATTCGTTTATCATAACAGGAACGATTGTAGATGAAGGAGGTGTCCCGATAATAGGAGCAAATGTTGTTGAAAAAGGAACTTCAAATGGTATAGTTACAGATTTCGATGGGAATTTTTCAATTCGAGTTACAAAAGATACAAGATTGATTATAACCTATATTGGTTATATAGATCAGGAGATTTTGGTAAAAGATCAGAGAGAATTGAAAATTGTTTTAAAGGAAGATTTACAGACTCTAGAAGAGTTAGTGGTGGTCGGGTATGGTACACAGAAAAAAGTCAATCTGACAGGAGCTGTTGAACAGATTACTAGTGAAGTGTTTGAAAATCGTTCAGTGCCGAATGTAACTCAAGCTTTACAAGGCTCTATTCCTAATTTGAATATACAACTTACGGATGGTAAACCAACAAGAACTGCTAGTTTTAATGTGCGTGGTACAACTTCAATAGGTCAGGGTGGAGATGCTTTAGTTTTAATTGATGGAATGGAAGGAGATCCATCCATGTTAAATCCGAATGATATAGCAAGTGTATCAGTCTTAAAGGATGCAGCTTCTGCCGCTATTTATGGAGCAAGAGGTACTTTCGGTGTCGTATTAATTGAAACTAAAGAACCTGAAAAAGATAAAACGTCAATAACTTATTCCGGAAACTATTCTTTACAGCGCCCGGCAGCTATTCCTGATTTCGTGACAGATGGATATGAATATGCCAGTCATTTTTATGAGGCTTATCATGCCTGGAATAATTATTCGGCAGATCCTAAAAATATAAATAAGACCCAGGACTTCTCTTTAAATTGGTTGGATTCGTTCAAAAAACGTAAAGAACAAGGGATAACAAAAGAATGGGAGATTGATCAAAACTGGAAGTATGTTTATTATGGTAATGAAGATTATTACGATGCATTATATAAGAAAAATACTTTTGCTCAAGATCATAATTTGTCGATTTCTGGAAATAATGGAAAGTTAAACTATTATTTATCTGGACGATTTTATGGATATGATGGACTGTTTAGATACAATACGGATGATTATAAAATGATGAATTTACGGGCCAAGGGATCTGTACAAGTATTTGACTGGTTGAAAATAGAGAATAATATAGAATTTTCTAATATGGATTATCATAATCCGATTAATGTTGGTGAAGGTGGTTCTATTTGGAGAAATATAGCAGATGAAGGACATCCAAGTTCACCTATATTTAATCCTGATGGCTCTTTAACTTTTTCGGCTGCATATACAGTAGGTGATTTTATTTACGGGAAAAATGGATTGGATTCCAATAACAGAATATTAAGAAATACTGTCGGTTTTGTTGCTTCATTTTTGAACAATAGATTACATGTTCGTGGGGATTTTACATTCCGAAATGCGGATGAAAACCAAACTCAAAGACGTGTTCCTGTTCCATATAGCATAAACGAGGGAGAAACTCGTTTATTAAGTATTCAATATAATGACATACAAGAGTACAAAACTAAAACAAATTATTTGGCGACAAATATATATGCTGATTATGAAGATACTTTCAATGAATACCATTATTTCAAGGGAATGATAGGTTATAATTATGAACAATCAACTTATGATGGCCTGAAAGTTTTGAGGAATGGTTTGTTACTGGAAGATTCTGAAAATATAAATATGGCTTTAGGTGATGCAATAACTACATCTGGTGAATATAATAAATGGCGCGTCTTAGGGGGATTCTTTAGATTAAATTATGCTTTTAAAGATCGATATTTGGTTGAGTTTAATGGTCGTTATGATGGTTCTTCTAAATTTCCTACAGATCAGCAATGGGCTTTTTTCCCTTCAATATCTGGAGGATGGCGTTTGTCTGAAGAATCCTTTTGGAAGGTTAACCCAAATATCTTTTCAGATGTGAAAATTCGAGCATCTTATGGCTCTCTAGGAAATGGAAACGTTTCTCCATATAGTTTTCAGGAATTATTAAAGATTAATACTTCTAATAGAGTACTAAATGGATTGAAAAATAAATATACAGAAGCTCCAGGTGTAATGCCTGATGGTTTGACTTGGGAAACTGCAACGACAACTGATGTCGGTTTGGATTTTGGCAGTTTAAGGGGAAGGTTACGTTTTTCCGGTGATTATTACATTCGTAAAACGAAAGATATGTATACGGTTGGTCAGACTCTTCCTGATGTTTTCGGAGCAAGTTCTCCTAAAGGAAATTATGCTGATATGACTACCAAAGGTTGGGAATTAAGTTTGACTTGGCGAGATCATTTCCAATTAGCAAATAAACCTTTTAATTATGAAATTCGAGGAACATTATCTGATTATATATCAACAATAGATAAATATAACAATAGCGATGGAAAACTTTCTGATTATTATAAAGGGCAGAGAGTCGGCGAAATTTGGGGATATGTAACAGAAGGATTGTTCCAAAGTCAGCAGGAAATAGATAATCATGCCGATCAGACTTTAATACAATCTTCATCACAGCATGTAACTTATCCTGGAGATGTTAAAATAAAAGATTTGAATAATGATGGTGTAATTGATTATGGAAATAATACGCTGACTGATCATGGTGATAAAAAGGTAATTGGTAATACTTTACCTCGTTTTGCATATAGTATAAATGTGAGTGCTGATTGGAATCAGTTCTTTTTATCTTTATTCTTTCAGGGAATAGGAAAACAAGATTGGTATCCAAGTAGTGAGTGTATCTTTTGGGGACAATATAATCGTCCTTATAATAATTTACCTGAGTGGCATGTTAATAATTATTGGACAGAAGAAAATAAAGACGCCTATTTGCCTCGTTATGCAGGATACAATCATTCTATAAAATCAAATATTCAGACTCGCTATCTGCAAAATGTGGCATATATCAGATTAAAGAACTTACAGTTTGGTTATACTTTGCCAAAGCAGTTAATATCAAAAGTAAAAATGCAAAATGCTCGTGTATATATATCTGCTGAAAATATATGGTCTTGGTCTCCTTTGTATAAACATACTCGTGATTTGGATGTGACGAATATTTATGGTTCTGATCCTGATTTGACAAATGGTGAAAGTGGAGATGGACAAAGTTATCCACAAATGAAAAGTGTTAGTTTAGGTGTTTCTGTAACGTTTTAATAAATGATAGCAATGAAAAATATATTAATTTTGTGTATATCAATATTCTCCTTTCTTTCTTCATGTTCAATGGATGAAGTTCCACAGGCTTCGGTTGATAAGGAAACCATATTTAGTAGCGAAAAAGGATTGGAAACCTATTCATATTCATTTTATACTATGTTCCCTTCGGTTGATAATGGCTTTAGACAAGATGAAATGAGTGATTATGGAGCTGTAACAAATTATGATGACTTTATTCGAGATGGAGCGTATTCTTCAGAATTGAGTGATGGCTGGTCTTGGTCTGATTTGAGGAACGTAAATTATTTTATAGAGAATTGTACAAGTGATAAAATAGAGGAATCAGTTCGTAATAATTACATTGGATTAGCTCGTTTCTTTCGTGCTTATTTTTATTATGAAAAAGTAGTTCGATTTGGAGATGTCCCCTGGATAAGCAGAACATTATCTGTTGATGATGAGTTATTATATGCACCACGTGATCCGCGTGCCGTTGTTATGGATCATGTTTTGGAAGATTTAAATTTTGCATGTGAAAATATACAACGTGTTAAAGATGAAACCGGTTCTTTAGTAACAAAATGGGTAGCTTATGCTTTAAAATCTCGTATCTGTTTGTTTGAAGGAACTTTTCGTAAATATCATCCCGAATTGGGTTTGACAGATTCAGATAAATGGTTGCAGGAAGCTGTTAATGCATCCGAAGTCATTATGAATGAGAGTGGCTATTCTATTTATGATGGAGAAGGAGTTGATAATTCTTTCCGCTCTTTATTTATAAGTAATGTACCTGTTACTTCCGAAGTTATGATTGCCAGTTGTGCAAGTGAAGGTCTAGGTATTTTAGGTGAAGCAAACTGGTGGTGGACATCAGGAACTTTTGGCTCAAGATATAGTTTGATCCGTCCATTTATAAATCTGTTTTTAATGCTTGATGGAACTCCTTTTACCGACAAGAAAGATTATGACAAAATAGAATTTTATGAGGAATGTTTGAATCGAGACAAGCGTTTAGCTCAAACGATTAGAACGCCAGGATATTGTAGAGATGGTAAACCTGCCGCTCCAAATTTTAATGGTTATTCTTATACCGGTTATCAACCTATTAAATATACTTTAGATGATACACGTTTTGATGCTGGAGCATTGAATACAAATGCAATTCCTTTATTTCGCTATGCTGAAGTTTTATTGAATTATGCTGAGGCTAAAGCTGAAATGGGAGTGCTGTCTGATGAGGATTGGGCTAATACTATAGGTGTTTTGCGGGCACGAGCAGGTATAACCGGGGGATTGAATACAAAACCGACTAAAGTAGATAAATATATACAGGATATTTATTTTCCGGATATAACGGATCCTGTGATATTGGAAGTACGACGTGAACGGTCAATAGAGTTGGCATTGGAAGGTTTTCGTTTCACCGATTTGAAGCGTTGGAAACATGGAGAATTGATGACTATGCGTTGGACTGGTATTTATGTTCCGGAAATAAATGTACAGATGGATTTGGATCATGATGGTACAACCGATGTTATATTTTATAAAGGAGAAGTTCCGACAGGATTACCAGCCTCTTGTATTCCTGTTTCGATTGATAGTGAAACTCGTCAAGGATTGACGGAGGAGAATTCTGGTAATTTGACTTGGTATGATAATGATCCGGCTCGTGTTTGGTATGAGGATGGGCGTCAATATTATTATCCAATTCCAAAATCAGCGATTAATTTGAACAATAATTTGAAACAGAACCCTGGATGGGAATAAAATAAGTAGAAAAGAATAATGAAAAATATAAAATAAATCAAAGGTGAATCTTCTACTGCTTTTGTTGCAGGTGATTTAGAGTAAGACTATATGGAATAATAATTCTATATAATGTTAGTTGTTCCAGTTGAAAATCATAGAGGAGTGGTTCTTCTTGCTTCGAAGATAACTATATCTCTATGATTTTTTTATTTATAATGCACAAGTAATGTTTACGAAATAGAATAGGGACAGAGTTTATG
>JAHHQS010000200.1 GCA_020026285.1 Parabacteroides sp.
ATCAGAGTTTAACTCAGTTAAACAGCCATCAACATGACTTGCTCGTCACACAAATCTATAATCATAAAGGGAATTTAGTAAAGGGAACTATACCATCTGTTCCTATTTCCCTAAAAAAAGATTCCCAATGGCGTCTTTCTTATAAATGTAAAGAAATAAATCCGGTTTATGTATATCAGAATCATTTGCATGTACGGGAATATATGAACGATACTGTATATATGGTGAATGGGTTGAATCAATTCATCCCTAAGTATGTACTTAATTTAGGAAAGTACAAAATTACACCAGAAATGCAAGCCGATATAAATAACTTTGAGAATCGTATAAACGACAAAGTTGTTATTACAGAGATAGCAGAGACATCGAATAAACTGTTGATGCACTATTTTTACAAGTGGAAATTTCATAGTTGTTATTATGATAAGAAAGAACGTAAGGTATATAAATTCGCCAGTGATGGCATCCCGAATGATTATGATGGTGGAGTTGATTTCTTAAATATGTATACAATTTATGGTCAAGAAAACAACTATATTAGGACTAGTTTTCAAGCGGGTGAGTTTATTGATAAAGGAGAAAAGTGCTTATCAAAGAAACGAACTGCAAAAGGTCATAAATCTGCTGTAAATAGATTTAGAGATTTAGTTATGAGAAAAGTAGATGCAGAGGATAATCCGGTTCTGATGATTGTGAAACTAAAAGACTGATATAGTAGGAGTTATCAGTAAGACATCAAACTCAGCAGGAGAGGAGTTAATTCGGTTGAAATAAGTACTCTACTATGGCGGTGACGTATTTTGTCGTAATACATCTTTTGAACTTCTTAAACTAAAGAATAATTAATCAATTATTTGTCATAATAGAGTTATTTTTGCCAAAAAGATTCAAACCTCTTTAAAACACTAAATATATGACCAAGTCTGACAATAAACTCAGTTCATTTTATTTTGTTCAAAAGACAAAATTTCCACTAACTTTCTTTGTCAGACTATATCTATATTTGTTAATTATATTAATAGGATTAAACAGTTGTACCCCAGGTATAAAGGATCAACTGCAACAAGCAGAAGAATTATTGTCTACTGATCCGGACAGCTCATATAATATTTTAAATTCAATAGACAGCCCTAAGAAACAATCAAAATCAGAATATGCGACCTGGTGTTTGTTAATGACTCAGGCAACGGATAAAAGCGACCGGAAGCATACTTCGGATTCACTTATTCATATAGCCGTTCGTTATTTCTCAAAACATAACGAACAAGGCAGACTTGCTACCGCTTATTATACACTAGGGCGTGTGGAAAAGGAACTAGGAAATAATGATAAGGCTTCGCAATCTTTTCTTAAATCACTGGACATTTCTAAAGGAAGCAAGGATTATGATGTGCAGTATTTTGCCGCATCGCAATTAGGAACTCTTTATGCATATTCTAATCTGATTGATAAAGCCTTTGATTCATATCAGAAGGCATTGCATTTTGCGGAGCAGGATAATGATAGCATCAATTTATCTTATGCATACTCTTATTTAGGCAGGATTTATGGATTGCAGAGGGATTGGATCAAAGCTGAAGATTCGTATAAGCAGGCAATATCTATAGCCGAAAGTATATCATATATACCGTCTCTTAAATTGGGATTATCAGAATTGTCTTCAATTTATAGACGTACCGAAAAATATACAGAAGCTTTTGATTGTTTGCAAAAGCGATTAAATTTGGAAAAAAAAGAATTAACTAATAATAGTAATAATATTGCGGCTGCTTATTTAAGTTTCGGTGATTTATATCGTTACACAAACAAATATGATTTGTCTGCACATTATTTAAATAAAGCCTTGCAGACAACAACAAATTTATACACCAAACGCTCAGCTTACCAATGTTTTTATTTTTTATATAATCAGCAGGAAGATTATAAAAAGGCTGTAGAATATAATAATTTGTACTGGGAATGCAATGATTCCATCCAGAAAGTGGAGAAACGTCAGGCTTTAATAGAGGCTCAAGAAAAATATAATAATGAAAAATTATTAATGGAGAAAGAGCAACTGGAATTGAAACATTCCAGACTGTCATTTATTGCTATCACATCTATTCTATTTCTCGTTATTGTTTTTTTACTTATTTATATCAATAAAAAACGAACAATAATAGGTTTGTTAAATGAATTGAACTCTATCCGATATAAAATAGCAAAGAATGAAAATACTATTAATGAATATAGACAAGAAATGGCAAAGCAGTCATTCTTACAGTCTGAAGTTGACAATTTACATCAGATAAAGAATGATTTGGAACAGGAGTTGGAAAGACTTGTCAAAGATAATGAATTGCTAAATAAACAAAAGGATGATATAATAATGTCTTTGAAGCAGAAAGACGAGAAAATTGTACATTATGAGGAAGCGATAAAACAAAAAGAAAATACACCTGACATATTCACACGAATTAAACAAACAAGAAAAATAGAAGAGAAAGACTGGCCTGAATTAATATCCAATATAGATGCATTACATCAACAATTTTCCGAACGATTAAGAAAGACCTATCCTCAATTATTGGAATCAGATGTCAGATTATGCTGTCTTATAAAGTTAGGATACACTAGACAAGAACAAATAATATTATTGACTATTACAGAAGACACCCTTGACAAGAGAAAACAGAGGCTAAAAAAGCGTCTGGACAATAACAGGAAATGGGAAAAAGGCGATTTGGAAGAAATAATTAACTCACTTTAACACTATAGTGTCAGCTAAATAAAACCACATACTATACTTATTTATCTTCAATACATATAGTTAGCCGCAATTTTAAATGTCCAGTCAACGAGATAACAACCTTTATATCTTTGCAGTCGAAATACATAAACTTTTAAATTAAATAACATGAATAGATTGGAGACTGAAAAGAAAAACAGGGGAATTACATTAATCTGTTATTTGCTATTTTTCTATTATTGCCATCATCTATTATGACTGGAGAAAAACATAAAGAAATAGATATGGAAGGAGATTGGGTTGAAGGGAATAACGAGGTATGTCCAGAATATCCAATATCTGCGACATACGATACTTCATTTTTATATATTGAAAGTACCTCTCAACGTTCAGATATAACTGTTCGTATATAAAAAATACTGAAACAATATTAGAAGAAAACGCGAATGCCGAAGAGTTGCCAATAATGATTCCCATCTCAAGTTTGCAAAATGGTTCTACTTATACATTAGAATTGACTAATCAATGGGGTGATAGGTTAACATATAATAGAATAAATGTTCACATTAAACGACCTATGGATTTTATCCCTTAATATTATAAATATCATACTTTACAATTATGAATTATAAAAAGTTTTATCTTGATAATTTTTTAATAATATTCCTCTTATTTACAAGTGTCACAACTTTTTCCCAGAATATAAAAGGGAAAATAGTTGATATAAATACACAAGAAGCCTTATCGTTTGTAAATGTGGCTGTAATGAGTGCCCGGGATTCTTCCATAATAACAGGCACAGTGTCTGATGAAGAAGGCAGATTTTCCGTAGCAATTCCTGATGGAAAACTTTTTACCCGTATATCTTTGATTGGTTATGAAACATACATATCTGATATTACTACTAATGATATGGGTATAATAAAACTCAATCCTTCAAAAGAAATGCTTTCTGAAGTTGTTGTGACCGGAAATGCGAAGATGTTCCGTATGAGCAATGAAGGAATCACGGCTGATGTGCAGAACACTCCGTTGAAAGATATAGGAACATTATCAGATATAGTAGGACAGATGCCGTTCGTATCAAAGAGCGACAATTCCTTTACCGTATTAGGAAAAGGCTCTCCTATATTTTATATAAATAACAGATTGGTTCGAGACAACAGTGAGCTGCAAAGAATCCAGTCTAACGAGATAAAGAAAGTTACTGTTATCACCAATCCGGGAGCTGAATACGATGCTACTGTAAATTCTGTTATAAAAATTGAAACTTACCGACCTGTCGGTGAAGGCTTCAGCGCTGATCTATGGACTTACAACCGTTATAATTCTGAATGGTACACAATGGACAGAGCTTCTTTCAATTACAGGACAGGCAAGTTGGATATTTTCGCTGAAATGTTTTATGCCAATATGGCTTTCCCTAAAGAGCGTTTTTGGCAATTTGAACTTTTTACGGATCAAGGAACACGTTCTGTTGTTTCAAGGCGTTCGGACAGCGATATGGTCAAATTCTATACACCAAAGGGCGGATTCAATTATATGGTTAATGAAAACCATTCTTTCGGCGTGCAATATGAATATTCAAATGCCTACGGAAATTCTCATGATTATTCTATAGATACAGAATCTTCCTTAAACGGAAAGGCAGATGACCCTGTTCATACTCGATTTGCAGGAAATGAGAACAGTTTCAGCCACTATGTAAATGCTTATTATAACGGTCAACTGGCTGACTGGCTGAATATGAAATTGGATATGGATTATAAAACCTCAGACGGAAATCGCAAAGATGCTTCGGATAATACACTAATTGGTCAAACTCAGGAAGAATTGCGGACATTTGAGGATAAGAATTATGATTTGTATGCCGCAAAGCTCACATTAAAAACTCCGTTGTGGGAAGGCAACCTGACTTATGGGGCGGAAGGTTCATACACAAGAAACGAACAGAATTATTCTGTAACCGAAAATGACGGTATCCCGGGAATACAGCCCAATGCCAACCTTGTGAAACAGAATCTTTATTCGGGATTTGTCTCATACAACCGTTCTTTCGGCAAATTGTCTGGTGAAGTAGGTCTTCGTTATGAAAATGTAAACTCAGAGTATTTTGAGAATGGCAAATTGGTTGAGGAACAAAGCCGCCGTCATCAGCGTTTGTTCCCTTCGTTCCGATTAAATTATGAGCATAACAAAGATTTGCGTATGGAGTTGGCATATAGAAATACCGTTTCTCGTCCTTCATATCATAGCCTTAGAAGTTCAATTGGTTATATGGGACCATATCAATATGCTGCAGGTAATCCGTATTTGCAACCGGCTTATACTAACAGCCTGACTTATACGTTAGGATGGAAACAGTTTTCATTAATGGGAGTTTACAAAAGAACTAAAGACTATATCGCAGAATTTGCGGAATTGTATATGCAAAACTCATTTTTGGGTAAAATGATAAATATAGATAAAGCAGATTTCCTTACTGTTGCATTGAATTACAATTCGGCTTTTGGAATATGGCGTCCCAACTATGATATATTGGTCGATAAGAATTTTGTGACTTACGGTAATCCCGGTATCACGTACAACAAGCCATCATTCAACTTCAACCTGAGAAATGGGTTCACTGTAAAAGGTTGGAACTTTGGTGTCGATATAAGTGGAAGAACAAAAGGCAATAGCAGTTATTATTTGACGTATAATACAAAATTCTCTTGGCGTACCAATATATATGTAAATACCTCATTCTTTGATAATAAACTATTAGTCGGATTAGAGGGAATAGATATATTCAATACCATTAATGAAAATAGTCTTGGTATATTTAATGGATTGAATATGTATAGGGACGATATGATGTACCGCCGTACTCTTATGTTTTCTCTGACTTATCGCTTCAACGCTTCTCCGAAACGCTATAAGGGAAGTAACGCGAGTGATGAGATGTACAGATTATAAGAAGATTATCGAGACACTTTCCAAAATATTGTGTAAATGAGAAAACAGGATTCAGATACCCCCCCTTATATCTGGATTCTGTTTTCAACCCTGTTGCATATATGCGAACGCAATCTGTATGGAATCCATTGCTGCATACATGTGGATAGCATTTACGTTGGCAAAAGCTTTCGTCCTTTAATTTCCTTCCCAGATAGTAGTTCGCTAAAGCCTGGTCATGTGGTGAACCTTTCCTTTTCCATTAATACTTAGCCTGTTCCAAATCATCCATATAGGTTCCGCAAGGAAAATGCTTCTCGAGTTTTTTATGTTGGCTTGAATGCTAATTCGCTATTTCTTCATCTGTCAGTCCTGTAATCTGTTTGATTTGGGAAACAGG
>JAHHQS010000201.1 GCA_020026285.1 Parabacteroides sp.
ATAAGTCCATTTATTTATACCTCCCCGGTGTCCGTGACGGCTGTCGGGGATTTTTTATTCATTATCTTCTTCGAAATCGAAATCAAAATCGAAGTCATCCATAAATTCGGGAGTAGTAAATTCCTCAATGCTCCGGCGATCTTTTTTAGTTGGACGTCCGGTACCTCGTGCCCGATCAATAAAACCGCTGATTTTACTCATCTCCAGAAGTTCGTATTGATCAGGGGTTGTTACATTTTCCATCATTTCAGATACAAGTTTTGCACCCACCCGTTTTTCAATGGCTTGCAGGACTTTAAAGGAATATGTTATCGGAGGTTTTTTCACTTGGATTACGTCTCCGGGTTTTATCATACGAGCTGCTTTTACAAACGACCCATTGATGCTGATTCGTCCTTTCTTGCAGGCTTCTGCAGCGATTGTGCGAGTTTTGAAGATGCGGACTGCCCACATCCATTTATCTATTCTTGCTTCAGGCATTTGATTATGAATTGAAAAATGAATAATTATTTTTTGTTGAACTGATTCATCGTGATGTCGATACCTGCCAAACAGAAGCTTTTGGCGATTTCTCCGGCTGTTTCCAAACGTTCATCCATTGTTTTCCAGTCTTCGTCCGTGAAATGCCCCAATACAAAGTCTATTTGTCCGCCTCTTAGAAAATCATTACCGATACCAAATCTCAAGCGCGCATAGTTTTGGGTGCCCAAGATAGTTGCGATGTGTTTTAATCCGTTATGACCGGCATCACTGCCTTTGCTTTTCAGGCGTAAGGTACCAAAGGGAAGTGCTAAGTCATCTACAATGATTAATACGTTTTCTAATGGAATGTTTTCTTTTTGCATCCAATAACGTACGGCGTTGCCGCTTAGATTCATGAATGTCGAGGGTTTTAACAAGATCATTTGTCTTCCTTTGACAGATAGGGTAGTGGTAAAGCCATAACGACCATCTGTGAATGATAGGTTGTTTGCTCTGGCTAAAGCATCCAATACCATAAAACCTATATTATGGCGGGTTTCATGATATTCCGGACCAATATTGCCTAACCCGACAATTAAGTATTTCATATCTTTTCAATCTGTTTGTTTTAAATAAGAACGCAGATTAACACAGATCGTAAAATCTGCATTAATCTGCGTTTGAATGATATCTTTGTTAAAGGGATAACCGATATTATTTTCCGGCTGCAGCAGCTGCACCTCTTGCTGCACGAGTCAACTTAACAGCACATACAACAGCTTCTTTTGCATTCAGCAATTCTAAACCTTCATAGCTTAGTTCGCCAACTTTTACTGTCTTACCGAGACCCAGGTGAGATACATTAATAGTCAGTTTCTCCGGAATGATATTATACAAAGCTTTCACTTTCAGTTTACGCATCTGCAATGCCAATTTACC
The DNA here is from genome assembly GCA_020026285.1 of Parabacteroides sp. Next base: position 1,402 of record JAHHQS010000201.1, read on the forward strand.
ACCGGCTTTCACACCTTCAGCAAGACCTTCAAGCTGTACAGGTACTTCCATTACAATAGGTTTAGCTTCGTCAATCTGATAGAAGTCTACGTGCAGGATAGTATCTTTTACCGGGTGGAATTGGATATCTTTCAGAATGGCATTTACTTTTTTGCCATCAATAACCAAATCAACTACATAAATATGCGGAGTGTAAACCAAATTACGAAGTCCTTCGTTGGTCACTGTGAAGTGAACTACTTCTTCACCACCGTAAAGTACGCAAGGTACACCACCGTTGTTACGAATTTCTTTCAAAGCTCTTGCCTGTTCAGAAGAGCGTTCTGCAATTGTTCTTGCAGTTCCTTTTACTTCAATTGATCTCATTTCTTGAAATTTTTTGTGTTACTCTAAATTAAGTTATTTTGCTTGCTTAATTCACCATCACACGATGTGGTTATCACACGATGTGCAAAAAGCGGTGCAAAATTACACTTTCTTTCTGAAATATCAAAGAATTGATGCCTTTAATTATTCAAAATCAATGTCAATTTTGATTTCGCTATCCAAAACTGTAGTCTCCGGTTCACTTTCAGGTTCGACTTTTTCCTCCGATTCGGAATCTTCTGTATATTCTTGATTCTGATTGATGAAGTTGATAGCTTGTTCGAGTCCGGCCATGAATTTACCAAAATCCTCTTTATACAAGAAAATTTTGTGCTTTTCAAAGCTTACTTGAGAGTCATCTCCTTCGCCCATCACAACTTTCTTGCTTTCGGTAATGGCAAGAAACATTTCATCTTTGCGGTTCTTTTTAACGTCCAGGTAATATATACGTTTACCGGCCTTTATTGATTTTGAGAATACGATCTCTTTATCATTCATGTCTGTTCCTATTTTCTTTTTAAAATCTTCCATATTGTTAGGTCTGTTTATAATTGGCTTCAAAATTGGATATTTTTTTTAAACTGTCAAAAGAAAAAGGAAAGAGAATGAAATACTGCATTAAAAAATGTGATTTATTTGTGTAAACTCATTAAAAATGTCTACTTTTGCAATTCGTTAATAACAGTATTAATTAAGATTATGATTAACAGAGTTCTTATTCGTCTAAAGATCATACAGATAGTGTATGCTTACTATCAAAACGGCAGCAAAAATTTAGACTCAGCGGAGAAAGAGTTGTTCTTTAGCCTCTCAAAGGCTTATGATCTGTACAACTATTTGCTGATGCTTATGATTGCTTTGACGGAATATGCACAAAAACGCATCGACACAGCGAAAGCTAAACTAGCGCCGACTAAAGAAGAGTTGTATCCTAACATGAAGTTTGTGGAAAATAAATTTGTTGCACAACTCGAAGTGAATAAACAATTGAGCGAATTTATAGCTAATCAGAAAAGGACCTGGGCTAATGATCAGGACTTCATTAAAGAATTATACGAAAAGATTATTGCATCCGATATATACAAGGAGTATATGGCTTCTTCTGACAAATCTTATGAAGCAGATCGTGAATTATGGAGAAAACTCTATAAAACTTTCGTTTTTAATAATGATTCGTTAGATCAGGTGTTGGAAGATCAGAGTTTATATTGGAATGATGATAAGGAGATTGTCGATACATTTGTATTGAAGACCATTAAGCGTTTTGAAGAAAAACAGGGAGCTAACCAACCATTGTTACCCGAGTTCAAAGATGACGAAGACCAGGAGTTTGCACGCCGTTTGTTCCGTCGGGCCATTTTAAATGCCGACTATTACCGGCACTTGATCAGTGAAAATACAAAGAACTGGGATTTGGATCGTGTAGCTTTCATGGATGTAATTATTATGCAATGTGCATTAGCAGAAATTCTTAGTTTTCCGAACATTCCGGTCAGCGTTTCGTTAAATGAGTATGTAGAGATTGCTAAACTCTATAGTACAGTGAAAAGCGGTAGCTTTATCAATGGTACATTGGACGGAATAGTTAATCAATTAAAAAAAGAAGGTAAGTTGACAAAAAACTAATACCTTTGTCTAAATAGATTAAAAAACTAATAAAACTGATTATTTTATGAACCTATTAACTGTATTTTTTCAAGCTCCTGCTGCTGGCCCTGACGGTAGTTTGATGTGGATCATGCTGATAGCAATGTTTGTTATCATGTATTTCTTCATGATTCGTCCGCAGAACAAGAAGCAGAAAGAGATCGCTAATTTCCGCAAATCTCTCCAGGTTAACCAGAATGTGATTACTGCTGGTGGCATTCATGGTGTGATTAAGGAAATCAATGATGATTACATTGTTCTTGAAATCGCTTCTAATGTAAAAATTAAGATAGATAAGAACTCTATTTTTGCAGATGCTTCTGCTGCCAACAGTCAGTCTGCTACGAAATAAGGAACTAAAAATAAATAAAGCCTATGTTCGAACGTAGGAACATAAAGTATATTTATTTAAAATTATCAAGAAAGATTAAGGACTTTCTGCTTAGTGATAAGAGCAGAGAGTTCTTAATTTTTTTATTTTTCTTTTTTATTGCAGGCGGATTTTGGTTGCTTCAAACGTTAAACAATGATTATGAAGCAGAATTTTCTATTCCTGTCCGTTTGAAAGGAGTGCCCAATCATGTGGTTTTAACTTCTGAACCTCCTTCTGAACTCCGCATTAAAGTAAAAGATAAAGGAACGGTGTTGCTGAACTATATGTTGGGTAAAAGCTTTTTTCCCGTTAATATCGATTTTTCCGAGTCGAAAGTACCTGATAATCATGTGAAGATTTATGCGTCGGAACTTGAGAAAAAAATAGCAGGACAACTTAATGTATCGACCCGTTTGCTGTCTGTAAAGCCTGATACTCTGGAGTATATCTATTCTACCGGAAAGTCTAAACTAGTGCCTGTCAAATTGGAAGGTAAAGTCGTTGCAGGGCGCCAATATTATATTTCCGATACGATCTATTCTCCGGATTCTGTTTTGGTATATGCCCCTGTGGCTATATTGGATACAATAACGGCAGCTTATACGCAAAAAGTTAATTTTGAAAATGTAATGGATACATTGAAGCAGCGAATAGCGCTTGCCGGAGTAAAGGGGGCCAAATTTGTTCCCGGGGCTATTGATTTGACTTTACCCGTGGATATATATACGGAGAAAACAGTTGAAGTCTTATTACGTGGTATCAATTTTCCTGCAGATAAGGTATTGAGGGCATTTCCATCTAAAGTTCAGGTTACGTTTCAAGTTGGATTAAGTCGTTTTCGCGAAGTTAACGCAAGTGACTTTGTTGTGAATGTTTCTTATGAAGAACTTTTGAAATTGGGTACTGATAAATATACTGTAAAATTGAAATCTCTTCCACGTGGAGTAAGTCATGTGCGAATCCATCCGGAACAGGTTGATTTTTTGATAGAACAACTCTCTTCTGATGGCAATTAAAATTGGAATAACCGGCGGAATCGGTAGTGGTAAAAGTGTCGTTTCACATTTACTTGAAGTGATGGGAGTTCCTGTCTATATCTCGGATGAAGAGTCAAAGAAAGTAGTGGCCACTGATCCTGTTATTCGTAAAGAGTTGTGTGATTTAGTAGGAGAGGAGGTTTTTTCTGGCGGCAAATTAAATAAGACTTTACTGGCCACATATCTTTTCGCTTCTTCGACGCATGCTTCTCAGGTTAATGGAATCATACATCCGAGGGTTAAGGAGCATTTCAGGCAATGGAGTTCACACAAAGAGTGTCTGGATATAATAGGTATGGAATCGGCAATTCTGATAGAATCGGGCTTTGCGGATGAAGTTGATTGTATAGTGATGGTCTACGCGCCTTTGGAACTCAGGGTAGAACGTGCGGTGCGGCGTGACAATGCTTCATGCGAGCAGATTATGCAGCGTATCCGGAGCCAAATGAGTGATGAAGAAAAATGTGAGAGGGCTTCTTTCGTCATAATAAACGATGGTGAAAAGCCGTTGATACCACAGATTTTAGAGCTAATTGCTTTTCTATATCAAAAGATTCATTACCTTTGCTCCGCAAAAAATAACTAATATAAAAGTAATATACTATGTTAAAGACTATTTTGTCTATCTCCGGCAAACCGGGGTTGTATAAGCTTATTTCGCAGGGTAAAAATATGTTGATTGTAGAAACAATTGATGCAGCTAAGAAACGTTTCCCTGCTTATGGTAACGAAAAAATTATCTCTCTGGCAGATATAGCAATGTACACAAACGATTCAGAAGTGCCTTTACGTGACGTGTTGCGTTCAATAAAAGAAAAAGAAAATGCAGCTATCGCTTCTATAGATGTGAAGAAAGCTACTTCTGAGCAATTACGTGAATATTTGGCTGAGGTTTTGCCTGACTTTGATCGTGACAGAGTATATACCAATGATATCAAGAAATTGATTTTGTGGTATAATATCTTAGTCTCTAACGGAATTACAGACTTTGGTGAAGAGACTGCCGTTGAAGCAGAATAAATCTACCACACTTTTAGTTAAAAGCACAATGTCCTTTATTAAAGGGTATTGTGCTTTTATTTTTTTATTATATCTCTATAAACAAAAGTTTTTTTAAGCTGTTCTTGCAGGACTATATGAAATTTGCATAGAATATTTTAGAGAACTTATTTGTCGTATTCAGGGCTTTTTAATTATCTTTGTTGCAATCCGTCGGAACCTG
>JAHHQS010000202.1 GCA_020026285.1 Parabacteroides sp.
TCTTATATCTTTGTTCATAATTGATATGAAACTCATTCCCTTTTGTGGAGTGGATATAAATTTTAAAAGGTGTCGTTTGATATGAATTAACCATAATAAAAATTGATATAAAGGTTAAAAAATATATTAGTTTTTATTTGATTTGCGAAATCTATAAATCTTTAGTATATGATGAAAAATAAATTTGTATGTCAATTACAATTGATTATGATTCAATTGTTAATATTTTCGAGTGTTTTTGCACAACATCTGATTCCAACTCCTAAGGAAATAACTTACCGAAGTAAAAAAATGGTAGATGTTTCTACTATAGATGCAAAAGTAAAATCCAAGATGTCATTGCCAAATGAAGGCTATACATTAGTTATAAAAGGAAATAAAGCAATTTTGAGAGCTAAAACCGAACAAGGGCTGGTTTGGGCTAAAGCTACATTGGCTCAGCTTAAAGATAGAGATGGAAAATATCCGGAAGTATCTATAAAAGATTATCCATCTTTCTCTATCCGTGGTTTTATGAATGATACAGGTCGGAATTTCCGTCCTGTAGATTTGTTGAAGAAGGATATTGATTTATTGTCATTGTATAAAATTAATGTCTTTCACTGGCATTTGACGGATAATCCTGCCTGGAGAATTGAATGTCGGGCTTATCCGGAATTAAATGATCCTGCTTTTCAAAAAAAAGGGCGTGATGAAGGTAAATTCTATACTTATAAAGAAATACATGAGGTAATTGCATACGCTAAAGAACGTGGAATCATGATTATTCCAGAAATAGATATGCCTGGTCATAGTGAGTATTTCAGAAATACTTTTGGATGTACGATGGCTTCGGAAAAAGGAATGAAGATCTTAAAAGCTTGTCTGGAAGAATTCTTTGCTGAAATATCAAAGGAGGAATGTCCTTATTTGCATATTGGTTCGGATGAAGTACATGTAGACGATCCTAAAGGTTTTATGGAATTCTGTGAAAAAATGGTTACCGATCACGGAAGAACTCCTTTATGTTGGGATCCTGGCTTGCCTTCATCTCCAAAGACAATTGCTATGATATGGTATTCTTCTATTGGTAAAACGTTAAACGATGGAAATTATAAAAATCCTTACTTAGATTCGTTCCAGGGATATTTGAATTCAGGTAATCCTGTGTTAAATACGACCAAATATTTCCAGCATCAGGCTTGTAACAGGTTGGAAGGTGACGAACAAGCCAAAGGAGGTATACTCTGTTTATGGAATGATGTGCGTGTGGATAATAAGGAAATTTTGTTTGTTCATAACGGAATGCCTAATGGCTTGCTTGCTTTTTCCGAAAGTTTCTGGTGTGGGGGAAAAAGACTTCCAATTAGTGAGGAAAGTTTAGTCCCACTTCCTGAAAGCTCCGAATATGAAGCTTTGAGAGAATTTGAAAATAGATTGAGTTATCACAGAGACAATTTCTTGTATAATTGGAATATGCGTTGGGTTGCTAATGCAAGACAACCTTGGAAGATTACTTTGCCTCAAGCAAGAGGAACTTCTGTTGAAAAGATGGAATGGAAATCAGCCTGGGGAGGTGTGATAGATATGGCCGCTTTCTGCAGGAAACATCAGGTGAAAGTTTTACCAACAATGGATGCTTGGATGAGAACGGAAATATTTGTTCCAAGAGATACCGTTATTAATGCTTGGGTTGGGTTTGATACTCCTGCTCGTTCAAATCGAGAGTCTGCCGGGATTGGTTACCAGGGTTATTGGGAGGCAGATGGTCGTTTGTTCGTAAACGATAATGAAGTTTTTCCTCCTGAAAAATGGAAGGAACCAGGAAAGTATCAATATAATTATGCTACATGGTTTTCTCCGGGAAATGAAAAACCGTATACCAATGAACAATTTGCCTGGATGAGGAAACCTGCAGAGATCTCATTAAAATCTGGTTGGAATGAAATAAAATTATATTGTCCGAAGACAATTCCTGGTGATACCTGGTTTGTTACTTTCATTCCTGTTCATGTTGATGCGAAAGGGCATGTATCTGAAGTGAAGAATATAAAATTCCGTTAAGGAATTTTTATTCGTAATTCATCAAAAGTTAAATGTGCGGATAGTAAAAAAAGAAGATTTGTTTAAAATATCTATGAAAATCATGTTTTATAACATGTAAAACATAAATAAAGTTAATACGATGCATTTTTTAAGGAGTATATAGTGTTATATAACATAAACTCCCTATATTTGCATCGTGTTTTTCATGGTATTAGATTTAAGGTTAACAATGGAGATTGGTTGTCGTGAGACAACCTTTTCTTTTTTATAGGCATTTCTCTTTTTTTTCCAGTTTTAATAAAAATTCTTTTGCAGCTAATCCTCCGCTGAATCCGGTGAGTGTCTGATTGGAACCGATAACACGATGACAGGGAACAATAATAGAAAGTGGATTCTTTCCAATCGCATTTGCTACAGCCCGAACGGATCTAGGACGATCGAGGCGTTGTGCTAATTCTTGATAGGAAATGGTTTTTCCATAAGGAATGTGTGTTAATTCATTCCATACAGATTGTTGGAATTCAGTACCAGCCCATAGTAATGGTATATTGAAATATTTTCTATTTCCTTCAAAATACTCATCTAGTTGTTTTTGCGCTTCCTGAATTATTAGAGACGAATCCTCTATATATTCAGATTGAAAGGCTTGTTGAATTCGTTTATCAGTTATTTCTCTGTGTCTGGAATTTATCCAGTCACTTAGACATAATTTGTTCTGGAATGAGCCTAATATTATTCTCCCACAAGGGGATTGGTAATATTGGATATGAATAAGTTTTTGCATGTTATATTTTAAGAATAAATCGGTGGTATTGTTTATTCCAAAGATAAGTAAAAAGGTTAGAAATATTCCCTGGTTGATAAGGCGTTTTTTAATTGAAAATAAACAGATAAATAACTGTCTAATTGTTTATTTAAGTTATATCTTTGTCTGTTATCTATACTTGATAAAACTCGAATTCAAAAAATAAATAAATATCATGAAACGTAATATCCTTTTAACAGGCTTGTTAGCTATGGGACTTTCATATTTCTCTTTTGCTCAGGAATGTGAAGCTTTTGAACCTCCAATTATGGGATGGAGTTCTTGGAATACTTACCGAATCCATATTAATGATGCATTAATTAAAAGCCAGGCGGAAGCGATGGTCGAAAAAGGCTTGAAAGATGCAGGGTATCTGTTTGTCAATATTGATGATGGTTTCTTTGGCTGGCGCGATGAAGATGGTTTATTACATACTCATCCGACTCGTTTCCCGAATGGTTTGAAAGGAATCTCTGATCATATTCATGCATTAGGTTTGAAAGCCGGAATTTATTCTGATGCCGGAGGAAATACATGTGGCTCTATCTGGGACAAAGACAAGAATGGTATTGGTGTTGGTCTGTATGGATACGAACGACAGGATGCTGATTTGTTCTTTAATAAATGGAACTTTGATTTTATTAAGATTGATTATTGCGGAGCGTGTCAGGAATTAGATCTGGAGGAAGAGAAACGTTATCGCGAAATACGTAAGGCTATTGATGAGGTTGCCGGAAATCATGTATCAATCAATGTTTGTCGTTGGGCCTATCCGGGAACCTGGGTTCGTGAAGTAGGTAGATCCTGGAGAATTAGTTACGATATTAATCCCACATGGAAGTCTGTTAAATATATAATCGACAAGAATCTTTATCTTTCAGCCTTTGCCAGTGGAGGACACTATAACGATATGGACATGCTGGAGATTGGTCGTGGTTTGAAACAGGAGGAAGAAGAAGTACATTTCGGTATGTGGTGTATGATGAATTCTCCTTTGCTTATTGGTTGTGATCTGACAAAAATCCCCGATGCTTCATTGGAACTGTTAAAGAATAAGGAACTGATTGCATTGAATCAGGATAGATTGGGACAACAAGCTTATGTGGTTCAGCATGTTGGTGATACTTATGTGTTTGTTAGAGATATTATCGAAAAACGAGGGAATGTTCGAGCTGTAGCTCTTTATAATCCATCGGATGTTGCGGCTGATATCACCGTTCCTTTAAATGTACTGGAGTTTGAAGGTAAGGTAAAAGTACGTGATTTGATTAAACACCAGAATTTAGGAACAGTAAAAGATAAATTGTCTTATCAAATTCCTCCTCATAGTGTGAAAATCTTGAAGATTGAAGGGGATAATCGAGTAGAACCGACTCTTTATGAAGCGGAATGGGCTTATTTGAATGCATATAATGATTTGGGTAAACGGAAGAAAGAAATAAAATTGGAAAAGGATGAGAAAGCTTCAGGAAGAATGAAACTTACTTTTTTAGGCGGTTCCCGTGAGAATTATGCTCAGTGGAATGAAGTATATAGTAAAGAAGGAGGTTTGTATGAAATGACACTTCATTACACTCCTTATGCGAATCGTTATTTGGAAATTAATGTGAATAAGGAGAAAGCTGTCAAGATGAAATGTGATGCTCCGGAGAATGAAGGACAGTTGTTATCAATGAAATTCCAGATTCGTTTGCAACCGGGATTTAATGTAATTAGAATGGGTAGTCCGTTGACCTGGACTCCTGATATTGACTGCTTTACTTTGAAAAAATTATAATCGAACAATTCGGATATTATAAAAGCACTCTTTCTGCCTTGTTGAATAAATAGGCAGTAAGAGTGCTTTTATGTATTTGATAGCTGTCTAACTATCCGATAATATATTTGCTGTAAGGAACATATGAAATAATCTTAGTAATTATTACACAAATCAAATAAGTCAATATGGCTGAAAGTATAATAACACATGGAGTATAGATTACTAGGTTTGATACGAATTCGAATGTTGGGACTAAAATGAAAATATGCATCAGATACATTCCATAACTTCTGTTTGAGATTGGAAGTATGATTTTTTCGTAGATTTTTCCTCCAAGTGTAAATTTACGGAAGATAAGGAAATATGCTATGGAAGTGAGCATGACTCCAAAACTACAGAATCTCCATGTCGTTTCCATTTTGACAACTAAATCGATACTTTCTGATATAGGAAATACTTTCGGCATGCTGAACCAGAATCCTCCGGCTACGATGGCATATCCTGCAAGCCATAGAGGGATTGCATAAAGTAAAGTCTTCTTCCAGCTGAGTTCGCCAATGTATTTACGGAAATAATGTCCCATTACCAGATAGCCGATGAAACCACTTATGTAGTAAAAGGTTCCGAATTCATTCCAGTTGGCTTCTCCCCATAATTCGGGAAGACCAAAAATAGATTGGGCTACCGGACGTAAGAAAGGGAACAAGGTTGTAAATGCCCATACTCCTAAAAATATCTGTTCTTCTTTCTTTGAGATATTTTCAATCCAAGGAGAAAGCATTGGCATCAGAATATAAATACCTAATAGCATGTAGATAAACCATAGATGTCCGGCTGCTCCAACGAAATTAAAGCAGACATTCTTCAGATTTGTTATAATATCAATGTCTTTGGTCCCATATAATGGAATAATGGCGTAAAGAAGGGAGAAGATCGCAAAAGGAACGCCAACTCTTACAAGACGTTTCTTGAAAAAAGTTGCTGTGTCATATTTTACAGGAAATTGTAAATAACTGGAGGCCAAAAGAAAAAGAGGAACTGCTGCACGGAAAGCGGAATCAATAATTGTACACCAGAATCCATCTTCCCATGATTCGATATAAGTACCTCCATGTCCGATATAAAAAGGTTCTACATTGTGAACAACAATGACCATAAAGCATGCAATGACACGTAGATAGTCTAAAAAAATAACTCGTCCTTTTTCCATAAATAGTGTTGTTTAAGTGTTTTTACAAACTTACGTAAAAAATCTTTTAAATATGGATGTAGTGAAATATAGAATATAATAAATCATATTCAGAGCCTGTGATTTTAGAGTGATGTCTGGATGATTAAAGATTTAGATCCAGGTTTCTTCTTTTCTGATTACAGAAAAGAATACAATGATTTGGTAGAAACGATGTATTCTTTTTGCAAAAAGCTTTGACATTTTCCGAAAAATCTTTGACCTTT
>JAHHQS010000203.1 GCA_020026285.1 Parabacteroides sp.
GAATTAGATTTATCAGAGAGGAAGTTGCTGTGAAGTAACTTCCTCTTATTGTTTAAAAGAACTATCAAAAGATATTGTAATTAATCTTTTTCTGTCATTTTAGACTTCACTGTTTAATATCCAAAATTTTATGTTTATTTTTGACGAAGATTTGAAAAAATATACGTGAACTTATGTGTATTTATGCCATTTGTTAGAATAATATTTAATCAACTAAATAAAACATTCAAATGAAAATCAACGAAAAACATAGAATGAAAAATGTTTCTTTGTGTGGATTTATGATGCTTTCATCCCTTTTTGTAGGATGTGAATCAAATAATTCCCAATCCGAATCATTCGAACGATCGAATTATTATACTCGTGGTATCGGCTCTTATCCTGGAAGTCCGAAAGAAGATTTTTCTCCGGAATTACATCCGGATTATTCAAACTATCGTAACATAGCATTGTTAAGAAGTGCATTTAACTCATCAAGTTACGATTATAATCTGACAGCTCAGATGATTACAGATGGAGTTGTTTCCGAACAGAAACCTTCATATATAGATTTGTCGACTTCTGAAGGAAGTTTTCCTCGTCGTGAAAGAGAATGGTTGCTGGATCAAGGTCCTTATTCAAATAATAGTATTTTCGGTGATGACACATTTGTACAGATTTCATTGAATAACGATTGGAAAGAAGCGGCTGATCAGGTTCAATTCCGAGGAATGGTTGCTTATGATGAAAAGAAAGCAAAAGGTGGATTCGATATTATCTGCAAAGGTTCTAACGATGGACAACATTGGGATGTATTAGGAGAATTGAAAGGAAACGATCTTCCTGGAACAGCTAGTCGTTATAAGGCACATTCGGATCCCAATAAAGTAACATCAGAAGAAAAGACTCTTTCTGTTCGTAGAATAAATGAAACTATCTCTTTTTCTAAGAAAGGAGAATATGCTCAGTATCAGTTGCAGTTTAAAATGCCTGGAGCTGTTTACTGGACTTTATATGAAACGAATTATTCTAATAAAGGTGAATTAGTAGACTTTCTGCCTTCTAAATTCTATAATAGTTCTTGGATGAGTGCTTCAGCTAAGGAAGAATGGGTATATGTTGATTTGGGAAGCCAGTCTGATTTTGATCAGGTTAAATTACATTGGATTAACAAGGCTGTAAAAGGAAAGGTTCAAGTCTCTGACGATACTAAAACTTGGAATGATTTGGCAGAATTACCTGGGGGAGAATCTAAAGTTGATGAAATCTCTGTAAAAGGAAAAGGTCGATATGTTCGTGTTTTGATGCAGCAGTCTGCTAATGATAAATGTTATTTGTTAAGCGAGTTGGAAGTCATGGGTAAGGGAGGTTTGGTTGCAGAACCCGCAGCAATGCCTGCTCCTGCTTCCGATGAGATTATTTTATCGGGAGGAAACTGGAAGGTACAACGTGCGTCAGAAGTGAACGTGAAAGGTGAAGAAATATCTTCGACTTCTTTCTCTCCAAAGAATTGGATTGTTGCAACAGTTCCTGGAACAGTTTTGAGTAGTTATAAGAATATAGGAGCTGTTCCTAATCCGAATTATGCAGATAATTTATTACATATATCCGAGTCGTTCTTTAATTCTAATTTCTGGTATAGAAATGAATTTAATGTTCCTGAAGGATTTAAGAAGAAACGCTTGTTCTTGAATTTTGATGGAATTAATTGGAAGGCTAATGTTTATTTGAATGGAAAGAAACTTGGACGTATTGAAGGTGCTTTCATCCGTGGAAACTTTGATGTTACAGATGCCGTAACATCAGGAAAGAATGTTTTGGCTGTTGAGATAATAAAAAACAGTCATATTGGAGCTATTAAGGAAAAATATGAGAAGAACACCGATTTCAATGGAGGTATTTTAGGTGCAGATAATCCAACGTTCCATGCTTCTATTGGTTGGGACTGGATTTCTACTATTCGTGGTCGTAATATTGGTATCTGGAATGATGTCTCATTAACAACTTCTGGAAATGTAACTGTCAAAGATCCGTTTGTTCAGGCTGTTTTGCCTTTGCCTGATACAACATCAGCTGTTTTAACGCCAGAAGTGATAGTTAAGAATCATGTATCTTCTCCGGTTAAAGGTTTATTATCTGGTAAGATTGGAGATATAACTTTCGAACAGGAAGTCGAATTGAAGGCAAACGAAGAGAAAACGGTTCGGTTCGATCCTGAAAAGTTCGCTCAATTGAATGTAAAGAATCCGAAATTATGGTGGCCTAAAGGATATGGTTCTCCTTATTTATATGATGCGAACTTTACATTTAAAGTAGGTGATAAGATTTCGGATACAGAAGATTTCAAATATGGTATCCGTCAGATGACTTTCAATGAAGATAACAGTATCTTGAGTCTATTCATTAATGGACGTCGTTTTATTGGTCGTGGTGGAAACTGGGGCTTTGGTGAATCCAATTTGAATTATCGTGGCCGTGAATACGATATTGCCGTTGCTTATCATGCAGATATGAATTTTACCATGATGCGTAACTGGGTCGGACAGATTGGTGATAAAGAATTATATGAAGCTTGCGACCGTCATGGCGTAATGATCTGGCAGGACTTCTGGTTGGCTAATCCATCTGATGGACCAGATCCATACAATCCTGGTATGTTTATAGCAAATGCAGAAGATTATGTAAAACGTTTCCGTAGTCATGCTTCAATAGGTTTGTATTGTGGGCGAAATGAAGGTTTCCCTCCAGAGCAGATTGATAAGGCTTTACGAAATATCGTAAAAGAAGGTCATCCGGGATTACATTATATTTCAAGTTCTGCCGATGATGTAGTTAGTGGACATGGACCTTATCGTGCTCTTCCGGCAAAAGAATATTTTACTCTGGAAAGAGGAAGTGATAAGTTCCATAGCGAACGAGGCATGCCGAATGTGATGAATTATGAAAGTCTTGTACGTACATTCTCACCAGATGCTTTGTGGCCTCAGAATGGTCAGTGGGGACAGCATGATTATACCATGGAAGGTGCACAGTCTTGTGCTACATTTAATGAAATCATAGCAAAAGGTTTTGGTAAACCTTCAAATGCAAAAGAATTTGCGGACTGGGCTCAGTTTGTGAACTATAATGGTTATCGTGGTATGTTTGAATCAAGAAGCTTGAATCGTAAAGGTTTGTTATTATGGATGTCACATCCTACATGGCCGTCAATGGTCTGGCAGACTTACGATTATTATTTCGAACCAACAGCTGCCTACTTTGGTTGTAAGAAAGCTTCTGAACCATTACATATCCAATGGAATCCAGCTACAGATAAGATTGAAGTCGTAAATTATAGTGCTGGTTCACGAAAAGGACTGGTTGCGAAAGCACAGCTGATTAATATGGATGCTTCTGTTGTTTGGGAAAAAGAAACCAAGGTGGATAGTGAAGAGGATACAACTAATAAATGTATTGATTTGGAGTTCCCTTCAAGTTTGTCAGCCACTCATTTTGTTAAATTGACATTGACTGAAAATGGAAAACTTGTTTCTGACAACTTCTATCTACGTGGAGTGGAAGAGGGTAATTTCCAGGCAATGCGTGAAATGCCTAAAGTTAATCTGAAATCAGATGTACAGACCGGTAAGGGGGCTGAAGGTCTTTGGAGTGGCAAGGTCATTTTGGAAAATACAACGAAAACTCCTGCTATAATGATTCGTGTGAATGTTGTAGGAGAAAAGGATGGATTACAAATTCTTCCGATGTTCTATGAAGATAATTATTTCTCTTTACTTCCAGGTGAAAAGAAAGAAATTTCTTTACGTTGGAAAGATGAGGATACTAGAGGTAATGCTCCAAAAGTTATTATTTCCGGATACAATGTCGTAGAATAAATATCTGATTTATCAAAAAATCTCTTCTCTTAATAGATTATTCTAAAAAGAGAAGAGATTTTTTTGTTTGAGGAAGTTCGTATTTATATGTTATAAAACATAATAATACTAAAAGATGTTAAAGATATGCATTTATTGAGTCTCGAATGATGTTATATAACATAAAGTCTCTATATTTGCATCGTGTTTTTCATGGTATTAGATTTAAGGTTAACAATGGAGATTGGTTGTCGTGAGACAACCTTTTCTTTTTTATAGACATTCCATTTTTCTTCAGATAAAATCAATTGGCATGGTGGACCATGGGAATATCAATCATTTCATTTTCCAATGCTGAACCAGCCATTTTATCAAATATAATTTTGAATGTATAAGCAAATTCGCAAGGCTTTTCCTTAGGGAAAGAAATCTGTATACCCTTTTCTGTTTGTTTCCAATGGATCTTTTCATCAGAACCTAAAAGTGAAATCTGTTGAATCTTTGAATTTCCCATTCCCTTTTTATCCAATGAATGAATCAGAATATCTTTATCAGACCAGTTCAAGGCAATTGCGTATAGAGTATTGTTTTTCGTTGTGAATCTTATATCCTGGGCTGAATATTCTGTAGCTGTATTGTCAGTAAAAGAGCCCGCTGTTGAAACGGCTTCACCTTCTCCTGATCTTACCCATGGACGAGAACCGTAAATAGCTTCTCCATTCACTTTTAGCCATGAACCAATTGATAACAATACGGATTTTTGCTCTTCAGTAATGGTACCATCTGCACGGGGACCGATATTTAAAAGCAGATTCCCGTTTTTGCTGACGATATCTATCAGGTCGTGTACAATTTGTTGTGGAGTCTTGTTTTCTTCTCCGTCTATGTAAGCCCATGATTTCTTCCCTACAGAAGTATCAGTCTGCCATGGATATTTTCGAATCTTATTCAGTTTTCCTCGTTCAACATCACCTATTTGGACATTATTGGGATAACCTTGTTTTGTGTTTACTACCACACCTTTACCCCAGTCTATTGAATTATTATAATAGTAGGCAAGAAACTTATTAAAGAAAGGTTGAATCACTTCATTACCAACAGTCCAGTCAAACCAGATTAATTGTGGTTGATATTTATCAATAAGTTCACGCACGTGTGCCAGCCAATCCAAACCGACAGCCTCGTTGTATTTATCCTGTTCTGGTAACCGGGCACCATAAAGAGTCAGTGTTGTGTCTTGAACGTCTGAAGGAAATTTCATTCCTTCGTTATAGAACCAGGAGTTTTCCAAACGATGACTGGACAAGCCAAAAATTAATCCTTCTTTTTCTATCTCGGTTTTTAGAAGACCGATAATATCTTTTTTAGGTCCCATTTTTACGGAATTCCAGGGATTACGATCACTATCATACATGGAGAAACCATCATGATGTTCGGCAACGGGAACAACATATTTTGCACCTGCCGCTTTAAAAATGGATACCCATTCTTTGGCATTGAATTTTTCCGCCTTGAACATAGGAATGAAATCCTTGTAACCAAATTCTGTGTGTTTCCCATAAGTTTCCAAATGATGTTTGTATACTTTAGAGTCTTTTGTATACATGTTTCTTGGATACCATTCATTGCCAAAGGCAGGAACGGCATAAACACCCCAATGAATAAAAATTCCAAATTTTGCATCTTTAAACCATTCTGGACATTGATAATTGGAACCGATATTTTCCCAATTGTCCTGATATACATTTGTCCCTTTTGGGGAAGTAACAGATAGAATCTCTTCTTTACTTTGTTGGGCCTGCTGACAGGAAAATAGGAGAGAGAGTGCCGAGAGAGCTAATATGTGTTTTTTCATAACCTTTATATATTATATTTTTATGCAAAGTACATTTTTTTTTCGGATTTTATTCTTGAATAGATATATATATCGAAATTTAATACAAAAATAGTTTTTCTGGCATTTAGTTTAGGATAGTTCATGATAGATACGTTCTTAATATAAAAGGATAAATTGTTTTTAGTATACATTCTGTACAATCATGATGTTTTGTAGTCAAAACTTTAACTCGCCCGTTACCGATTTTTAAGTTGTTTGCGTTAACGGGCGTTTTTTCTTTTTTT
>JAHHQS010000204.1 GCA_020026285.1 Parabacteroides sp.
ATTGAGAATGGGGTAGATGGTGCCATTTGTGAAGGGACAAAACGATACTCCACTACTTTGTCCCTTCTGTCCCTTTGCGAAAACTGAATGTTACCATGCGATGAATAATCTATAAGGAATACGTCTGAACGAGTATTGAGAATGGGGTAGATGGTGCCATTTGTGAAGGGACAAAACGATACTCCACTATTTTGTCCCTTCTGTCCCTGGGTGCTTCGTTTATAATTACTGTTTTGATATAAGGGATAAATAACGATACTAAATGATCCTTTGCATAATTTTTTATACAAAATCATCTAGATTTGAATTAACAGCAATTCTCTTAGGTAATGAAAAAGTGAAATTCTCTAGTTTGAAAATGGCTTCCTTAAGAAAATCTATTGCGACTGAAAGTATTGACTTATTTCGTTCTTTAGCTGCTTTTGATTTTTCTGGTTCTAGATATAAACATAAGTAATATTTTTGACGACCAGAAATGATCGTATCTTCGAAGCGAAAAGAGCTATCTCCAACATAAAAATCTAAATACAATGATTTTCTTTCTCCTGAAATCGACCGGCTACGCAAACTCACAGAATAGGTGTTCATTCTGGTCTGTGATTCATTTACAGTAAACAGCTTGCTGAAAGAGAAATTTCCTTCGTCACATAACTTAATAGCTGCTTCTCTTTTGGCTGCTAATAATTGCTCCGCATACTCCAATACAATCTTATTTCTTTCCTTTCTTTCGGCTGTGGTTTCATTCATAAGATGTAAACCAAGATGATGGCGTACCCTTGTCTTGCCTTCATTATTAGTTACAGAAGTTCTGCTGCCAAGATAACAATCCAGAATTAATGTTTTGTTACCGTTTGCTAATGGCTTTTGTCTAAGAGTTATCTTGGGATATTGATCAATTTTATTTTTCATAGTTCAAAGATAAAACATTTTATTCATACATTAGGAATTTTGGGGCCTTTAATTAGTATATACTATTCTACTAAAATACTATTATTAGTAAATAATATGATTACTAATGGTAGTATTTACTATTTTTTTTCGTATCTTTGTGTATAAGATAATTCATTATGACTAAGATAATTGCAATATTAAATCACAAGGGTGGAGTAGGTAAAACGACCACTTCTATTAACCTTGCTGCTGCTCTTCAGCAGAAGAAAAAACGAGTTATGGTCATTGATCTTGACGGCCAGGCGAACTTGACAGAGTCGTTCGGATATTCTATTGAAGAACCAGAAACCATTTATGGAGCCATGAAAGGCGAATATCCTCTTCCTGCTATTAAAACAGCTAGTGGCATTACTTTGGTCCCTTCATGTTTGGATTTGTCAGCAGCTGAATCTGAACTTATAAATGAACCAGGAAGAGAAATGATTTTAAAAGGACTAATCAGTAAATATGAAGATTCATCTAAGTATGATTATATCTTGATAGATTGTCCTCCTTCATTGGGCTTGTTGACTTTGAATGCTCTTACTGCAGCCGAGTATATCATTATCCCAGTACAAGCTCAGTTCTTAGCAATGAGAGGAATGGCAAAAATCATGAATGTGGTCAATTTGGTTCAAGAACGTTTGAACTCCAACCTTAAAATAGGAGGTATTGTAATCACGCAATTTGACCGCAGAAAAACTCTCAATAAAAGCGTGTCAGAACTAATAAAAGATTCTTTCTGCGACAAGGTGTTTAAAACTATTATACGAGACAACGTTTCTTTGGCTGAAGCACCTATAAATGGTAAGAACATTTATGAATATAATAAGAATAGTAATGGAGCCATGGACTATTTGTCTTTGGCAAAAGAAGTTATGAAACTTAAATAATAACACTATGAGTAAAAGTGATCAATTAAAGAATAGCATGAAAGGGGGCCTTAATGGTCTTCTTTCTCCAACAACAAAGAAAGATAATTCGAAAAAAACAGTATCAGTATCTTCTGAACCAAAGGAGAAACCGGTTCATTGTAATTTCGTTATAGAAAAGAGCATTCATACAAGAATGAAATACCTTGCAATTGATAAAAATATGTCCTTGAAAGATATTGTCAATGAAGCTATGAGGGAGTATTTGGATAGATACGAGGCAAATAAATAATAAAAGAATAGCTCGCAATGAAAAATATGTCACCAAAAGGAGATATGGCTATCCTAAGTCCGGGCATTTAATATAAGATCGAATCAATGCTTATATTAGTCTTATTATAAAGATTTAGGCTTTAAGATTAATAAAATATCAGCTGAATATGGAAGAACAGATATATAAATTGCAGATTGGAAATAAAACGTATGCAATAGAGGATTACTCAGAAGACGTTGTCTATGAAGCATTAGTTGAAAATTTCTTTACGTTAGATATTTTCGATGAAATCCCCGCAACCAATAAAATAGTCTGTAATAACTTTGTGTGGGATGACTTAGACGAAGTCTATAACCTGATAGACACAAAATACAAAGGCATTTTTGTCAAAGTCTTTAATGAAGAAGGAGTTGAAGTTGCATGCTATGAATTGACTTCTTTATATAAAGATTATGCGTACAATAATATAATTGAAGAAAATGGTGATATTATTGTTTGTTCTTTGTGGTCTGAGCAATTGGAGAATTTCATAGAAGGAGCTGAATGGCGTGTAGCTTTGGAATCTTCTGATGGTATTTTGCTAGATGATGTAGAAGATTGGCCAAATCCTATTATAGAGAATTCCGAACTGCGATGGTTGAAGGATGGAGTTGAATACACGCCTAAATTATGGTATGGCATATCAGAAACACAAATTTCAGATATTTGGGTTCTGCAAAATGATAAATTACCAGCACTAGTTCCTGTTGAACATGGACTGGGCACTTACGGTGGACAATTAAGAATTAAAGGCTTTGAAATAAACTATGGGGATATGTTTGAAGGGAATGGAAGTTGGTATTTTGGAGCGTGTGGAAATTCTGGAGCTGATTTCAACAAAGTAATAGATACATGTCCAATCATATTGCTTGATATATATAAGTTTAGGAATGGATTAAAGCAACTTGGAGAGTATTGTTGTAATTTGAAGAAGAAAAGCAATTTTTAATAGCTGATTTTTATTGAAGACAAAATGTCATGATATCCGAAAAAATGAATAAAGTTTTTTTTGCACCCTGGATCGGCTCAAATTACGTAACAGGTGGAATATTCAACAAAAAGATTTTGGTAGTAGGAGAAAGCCATTATTGTGGTGGTTGTGATTTTTGTGGATTGACATATAACGATCATTGCGAGGATTTAACTACAACCAAGTGTATCTCAAATTATTTAGATTCTGAATACCCAAGAGAGAATTGGACTAAAACATTTCTAAAATTCGAACGTTCTCTTGTAAATAAAGTAACTACTCATGACGATAGTGTGGAGATTTGGAATTCAGTTGCTTTTTTCAACTTCTTACAAGTAGCGATGACCGAATCAAGAAAAGCTGGGAGTCCAGATGATTATAAATTGGGAGCAGAAGCTTTTTTAGAAATAATTAATAAGCTAGAACCTGAATTAATCATCGTTTGGGGAGTAACTCGAATGTATAATAATCTTCCTAGTGAGGGCTGGATGGATGGAGATTCGATAATAATAGATGGTTACAAAGTTCTTAATGGTTTTTACAAATTGAAAAGTTCACATGTTTGTCGTACTATTAACGTTTATCATCCTTCTGTAGGATATGATTGGACTTGGTGGTACGATGTCATTCAAAAGTTTATGTAAAACAAGTAACATTGAGATTAATTGTATATTTTATTGTTTTCTAAATTGCTATATATTTATCGTCAGGATTTCCTTTATATCAGTAAGATAGTTACCGCTTTTGAACTCGCTCTTGTTGTGCCAGGCTTGATGCTCTTTACCTTCAATGGCAAGGTGTACTGTTTTCAAGCCATAGCATTGGTTCAAATGATCAATGGTCTTCATTAATTGGAATCTTTGAGGTCTATTTTGAATTTCATCAAACAAGTTCTGTTGAACATACTCAAGTCTGGAGATATTGCTTAAAATAACTCCAGACTTTTTATATTGTATTCCGGGTTGATATATTCGTTCCAATATCTTGATTGCATAATCAGTTATTTCCAGTGTATCAGATGTGGAAACAGGAAAATACTCAGTCTGGGCATTCCCATATTGGGGTAAATCTTCTCTAAATCGATTGCTGCAGATGAACACAGTTACGGAACCGGCAACAGACTGTTGTCCTCGGAGCTTATTCGCACAGCTTGAAGCAAATGATGCTATAGATGATTTCAACGATTGTAAATCAGAAACCATCTCTCCAAAGCTACGACTTGTACAGATAGTTTGTCATTGGTATACTTCTGTCGTATCAATACAAGGGATGCCATTTAACTCTAGCCAGGTCTGAAATGTAGGTTTTGTGAACCTGGCCTTAACCCAACTTTCTTTTTTCTCTGCAAATTCTAGAGGATTCGTAACACCGTAATAATTCAGTTTGGACAATGTTTTCAAACGTCACTTAAACCGAATAATTGGAGTGCTTTTCGTCTCTTTTCATCGTTGTCTATCATGCAGACAGAGTGATACCCTTTGTACTTTTTAGCGAACTTACTTCCGATCTTAGCTAACGTTTTACTTGGAGCTACGCCAATACTGACAGGGATATCGATCCAAAGTTTTATTTTTTCTGCTACAGATCTTGTATATTCCTCGACATTGTAAGTCCGTTCATAGCCTTCCAAAAAGCAGAAACTTTCATCACAATTGTAATTCTCAACATGAGCAAAAGAGTTTCTGAGAATGTTGACAATACGTTTAGACATCGCTGCATATAAGTACATATTTGTTGAGAATAGTACTACCTTATATCTATCAACAATATCTTTTACCTGAAATATCGGTTGACCTCTTTTTAAGCCCAAGTCTTTAGCTTCTTGGCTTAGTGCAACAATGCAACCGTCTAATCAATATTTTTTAATGGAGGGCCAACGGGAGGACAAAAATTGTGCAAATAAAAGCATAACAAAAGCAAATATGGTAATCATTTGCAAACAAAAGAGCGATTTTATCTGCTTAAACGTCAATTATTTACCGTTAAAAATGTAAATAAAATCGCTTAATAATTTGACAATCAGCATAAACCGTATCATTTCCCCACGCAGAAAATATATAGTTTATTTGCTTTTCTTTACCATATACTGTATGTGTTTGGCTGTTATCATTTCAACAATTCTTTATTTGATTGATTATTAATGGTATATAATGAATTCTGCTCTTTATTTTATTAATCAATACATTAAGATTCCATTCGGATAATGTATAGGGATATACAAAAGAATCTGTCTTTGGTTTGTCTCTTTTCACGATTCTATAACAGTAAAGTGGTTGTTTTCCACCTTGATCACCTTAGATATATTCATTAACATTAAAATAATCGGCTCAAAAAGGCGTTATACAATTAAATAATTGGGTCAGATTGAGCTGATTATTTGAAGATTTTGAGTATATTTGACCTGATTAAATATTATAAAGATGACGATAGAAACCGAAATATTACAAATATTACATTATCACCCTTTATCCAGCAGGAATGAAATTGTTTCTATGCTAACTAATGCTCCGAGTGATAGTACCATTAAGAGAATTATAGCTGAAGCTGTAAAAAAGGAGTTTATCCTCGTACATGGAAAAGGACCGGCAACAAAGTATTCCTTGTCTCCACAAGCCCATGTGACTATGCCGCTTGATCTGAATACTTATTTTAAGGATGATGTGGACGAAAGACAGATACAGGATTCTTTTAATTTTAAACTGATCAATGAGATACTCCCGAAGGTGAATCTATTTACAGGGGAAGAATTGTCAGAATTAAACAAGGCACAGAATCTTTTTCAAGATAATCTGAAAG
>JAHHQS010000205.1 GCA_020026285.1 Parabacteroides sp.
TGCAAAGTTAGTGCAATAGTAGCTTATAGCGAAGAAAATCAACCCTTTTCTTCCTTTTTGGCATCAAGACAGGAGCGATAAACGGGGTAGGACAATCGGTTGTTACGGACGAAGGGCTGTCACGGCGTTCGGATATGGGCAAGGCAAGGAGCAGAATAGGGGTGTGTCGGACGGTTCGGGCTGGAAATCATCCGGTCTGAATTCCCTCCGTGAGCCTAATAATTATTAAGGAATATTTCAGACGGGAATGTCCTTCGGAAGAGCCGGAACTTTGGAGCGTTTCCGATGGATTTCAGAGGGAAATACTTTGATTTTAAGTAAAAAGTGCCGATAGTTCACGCAAAGGATGGATTAACATCGGGAATAAAGCAAATCTTATAAAAAATCCTTTTATTTGTAAAATAAACATATTACTTTTTAGGTAACCGTAACGACACAAAGTAAATCATTAAATAAGTATTCTTATGAAAACATCTTTATTTTTGGGATTGAGCATGGCTGCATTGCTTTTTGCAGGCTGTTCTTCCAGTTCAGACAACGTGGCAGAAGAATTGCCGCCTGTAACTCCTTCTGAAAAACAGATTCCCATCAATATCGCCACTCAAATGTGGACTCGTGCAACGGATGCCGGTTTTGAATCCGGTGACCAGACCGGTCTTTATGTGGTAAACTATGTTCAGGGAAATCCCGGTACATTGCAGAACAGCGGTAATCATGTGAACAATATGCGTTTCACTTATACCACCCAATGGACTCCTGATCAGCCCATCTATTGGCTTGACAACACGACGCATGCTGATTTCTATTGCTATTATCCGTATGTTCCCAGTATAGTCAACATCAATGCTTATCCGTTTGCGGTGAAGAAAGATCAAAGTAACCTTGCAAATTATAAGGCCAGTGATTTCCTATGTGGCAAACGAATAAACGTGGCTCCATCCGCGGATCCAGTTCAGATAAATGTAAAACATTCCATGAGCAACCTTATTGTCAAATTGGTAGCAGGAAAAGGATACAAAACTGAAGATCTAGCCAATGCAACAGTTACACTTTGTGCGTTGAAAAACAATTCTGTAATAGACATTAGTTCTGGTATTGCTACTCCAACCGGAACTCCTACAGATATAATTCCACTTAAAACAGATAATTATTTTAAAGCACTTATCATACCTCAAACGATCAAGAACGCTACACTTATCAAAGTTGATATAAATGGCAAGAGTTACAAATTAGCACAATCTATGACCTTTGAAGCTCAAAAGCAACATACATGTACTGTAACGATTGATAAGATCAACGAAGGTATAAATATCGGAATTGATGGATGGAATACTGACGATGTAGACCATGGTGGAACAGCTAAATAATTACTCACAAAAAGCACGATATTATGAAAAGCCATAGAATCATTAATAGTCTGTTTTTAGCTATAATCGGATTATTCCTAACAACAGCCTGTAGCGAAGATCTTGATAGATATGATCATCAAAACTTATATCAGAAAAAGATTCAGATATCAGGTAATATAGATCAAATTTACACCTCTCGCGTCAACGACGGCGGATTCTGTAATAAGGATAAAGTCGGTATCTATATTACGGATTATAACGGTGATCAACCTTCAGAACTGAAAAATGAAGGTAATCGAGCAGACAATATCCAACATGAATATCAAGAAAGTGAGAACAAATGGATTCCCACACAAGATATTTATTGGAAAGATAGTAAGACCCATATCGACGTGTATGGTTATTATCCTTATTCTGAACCATCAGATGTTAAATCTTATGCTTTTGAAGTGGCACAAGATCAACATTCTACAGATGAATCAGGACAAATGGGTGGTTACGAGTCATCTGACTTCTTGTGGGGTAAAGCAACAAATATAGCCCCAACAGATCAGGTCATCAACCTTGCTTTTAGACATAAGATGGCCAATGTCAGAGTATTACTAGAAGAAGGAACTGGGTTCAATCAAGGCGAATGGGCACAGTTGGACAAAGAAGTAATAGTTCTAAACACTGTACGGAAATCTACCATTGATTTGAGTAATGGAAATGTAAAGGCTATTGGTGGAGCACCTGAAATAGGTATTTTACCTTATAAGGATTTTGATAAATTCTGTGCTATAGTTGTACCTCAGGAAATTCAAGCAAATGTGGACTTATTCAGTATCACAGTTGGAGGTATTTCGTATAAATTTCAAAAAGATGTAAATTTCGTTTACGAGCCGGGCAAGCAACACAATTTCACCATTAGAATTAATAAAAAAGAAAATACAGGTGAATATGAATTTATTGTCGGCGCTGAAAGTATAACCGCTTGGGAAAATGACAATATGTCACATGATGCTGTAGCACGTGCATATGTTATCATCAATGTACCCGATTATGGACAATTAGAGCAATCTATTGCTCTTGCCAAGAAAGACTATAGTAAACTGAAAAATCTGAAGTTGACTGGTAAAATCAATGCTGATGATTTCTATTTCATGAGAGATAAAATGACTCTCTTGCAAGCTCTGAATATAAGAGAGGTTGAAGTTTATGGTGATCATATTCCAGAATCCGCCATGAAAAATAAACAATCACTTATGAGATTGATATTACCCGATAAACTTAAAGGAATCGATCCCTATGCATTTGAAGATTGTAGTAATCTTGTTGGTTCTCTTATTATCCCGGAAGGAGTTACTCAAATAGGAATTGCAGCTTTTAAAGGTTGTAAATCAATGACAGGTACACTTTCACTTCCCTCGACTTTGGAAAAAATAGATGGTGAATACTTAATGGGAGCTTTCATACGTTGTGGTTTCAGTGGAAAACTGATACTACCGGAACAACTTAAAAGTATTGGAGAATCAGCTTTTGAAGAATGTCTTAATCTAACAGGTGAATTGCGACTTCCTGATAATCTTGAAGCATTAGGAAATAGAGCATTTATCAATTGTGTTGGATTAACAGGTTCTATACATATTCCTCACAAAATCAAACATATTGGAAATAGTGCTTTTGCTTTTACAGGAGTAAAAGGATATCAAGGAAACTTTAATGGAACACTTAAATTACCCAAAGGATTAATTTCTATTGCTTCAAGTGCTTTCATGGGAACCGGTCTAAGAGGTGAATTGAATCTTCCCGATGGATTGATTATCATTCCTGATCAGGCTTTTAAGGGTTGTGATTTTTCCGGAGAATTAAAAATTCCATCAACTGTATCTGTTATAGGATCTGAATCATTTGCTAACAATTGGCGACTTACAGGAGATCTGATAATTCCTAAGGATGTTCAAAGTATTGGATCATCTGCATTCATGAATTGTAAAGGTATATCTTCAATTATTTTTGAAGATGGAATAGAGACCATAGGACGTGATGCTTTCAATATGTGTGTAGGAGTCGGACGTATCATTTGTAAAGCTGGAACTCCTCCTGATGTTATGCCTAATGCCTTTGACGGTATTCCCAAAGACAACTTTACACTTGAAGTTCCCGATGCAGCAATACATTTATATCAGACAGCTCCTGGTTGGCGTGAATTCAAACGTATTGCCGCCTACAGAAACTTTGTAGTGCGACCTGCCATGGCAACTGCAATCAATACTTCTGTTTCTCGAAAACTTACATTGAATGCTGATGCTCCTTGGACTCTTGAAAGTAAGCCTGATTGGATAAGTGTTGATAAGAAGAACGGTAATCAAAAAACAGAAATAACAATAACCTTTGCTGAAATGCCTATGGGCAGTTCAAACAGAGAAGGAGAAATTGTCTTTAAGTTGAATAATAAGGATTATCGTACTCGTTGTAAGGTTTCTCAATACAATTATGAGTACCAAGAAGACAAAGTCATAACTTTACAAAAGGCTACAAAGGGAAATGGCATAAACATTATGATCCTTGGGGACGGATATTCAGCTAAAGACATTAGCGAAGGTAAATACATGACAGATGTTAAGCGTGCTTATGAACATTATTTCAATATAGAACCTTACAATACTTACAGAAATTATTTCAATGTATATACAGCTATCGCAGTGTCGCCTGAATCGGGTATCGGAGGTATAAACACTATCGTACACAACCGTTTTAACACTTCGGCTAAAGGAGGAGTTACTCTTAGTGGAAGAAACGGAGAGAGCGATTTTAAAGCTATCATGGAATATAGTTGCAAAGCTCCAAGCATTAATAATGCAAAATTAGGAGAGACTCTTATCATCATGATTCCTAATACTACTGATTATGGAGGTATTTGCTATATGTATGATGATGGATGTGCAATAGCATATTGTCCAAAGAGTGATCTTGGTTATCCTTATGATTTTCGAGGTGTAGTACAACACGAAGCGGGAGGACATGGTTTTGGAAAATTGGCTGATGAATATATTTATCATAATGCATTTATTGATAATTGTTCATGTTCATGCTGCGAGCACGCAAATGCTATAAGAATAGCACATGCTAAGGGATGGTATGCCAATATATCTTTGACAGGAAAGCCTAATGAAGTTCCATGGTCACACTTAATAATGCATAGCAAATATCATTCATTAGTTGACGTCTTTGAGGGTGGATTTATGCATACACGAGGAGTATACCGTTCGGAACAGAACAGCTGTATGAACAATGAAATTCCTTATTATAGTACCATTAGCCGAGAAGCTATAGTAAAACGAATTAAGAAGATAGCTGGAGAGACTTACTCATTTGAGGATTTTGTTGCAAATGACAAGACCGAAGCGGTAATTGCTACAAAGTCTACACGCAATTCTTCATCGTCAATATACTATAACTCTAACTATCATAACCATGCTCCTATCTTCCTCAAGAATAGGCCGCAAGTCAATGATCGTAAATAAATGATTATCATGAAAACATTCAAATATTTGGGTTTGGCCATTGCCTCTATTCTCTTTACAGGTTGTAGTTCCAATAGTGAGGAGAATGATTATACTCAAGAAATAATGCAATTTTCTGCAAATCTTCCTCATGCCACAAGAGTTACAGCTACAGATTTTGAACCTGGTGACAAAATAGGAATCTATGTTACAGAATATAAGGGTGGAAAACCTTCTGCACTACAATTGGGAGGTAACTATGCAAATAACATCCAAACCGTTTACGATGGTTCAAAATGGATTTGTACGCCCCCGATTTTCTGGCAGAATAAAACATTTGATGTATTTGCTTACTATCCTTATGACAAACCTGCATCTGTCAATGCATACGATTTCCAAGTCGCTTTAGATCAGTCTACTCTAAAGACAAGTCAAGATTTAGGAGGTTTCGAGAAAAGTGATTTCCTCTTTGCTTCCAAAAAAGGAATTCAACAAATGGACGTTGTGCCTTTACAATTCAGACATTGTATGAGTAAATTCATTGTGAATTTGATCAAAGGTCCAGAATTTGAAGGTGATTTTCCTGATGATATGAAAGTATTGATACATAATACGATTCCTGAAGCAAATATAGATTTAACCTCAGGCATTGCTACAAAGAAAAGTTCTTCTGTACGCAAGACTATCATCGCCAAGAAAGTATCAAACAACACATTTGAGGCAGTGATAGTTCCACAACATATAGAAACGAAGTTGCCTTTGATAGAGATTATTAGCAAAGGCATATCCTATCTGGTGGAGAGTAAATTCATATTTAAATCAGGTGTCCAGCATACTTATAATATCACCATTAACGGTAATCCTGACCAGATCAAGATCGAAATCGGTGGCGAAATAGACAACGGCTGGCAGTAAGTCCAGGCACCGTACGTCATGTACGCTGACGGATTCAGTCATCCCGTTGGCGAGTGGATAAAAGAGGGGGTGTGTCAAAATGTATGTTAATACAAATTGATGCCCCCTCTTT
>JAHHQS010000206.1 GCA_020026285.1 Parabacteroides sp.
ATAAAAGCCTATGTAAAATGTCTGAATAAAAAAACACGAAATTCGGAAGATGCGGCAACATCTCCCGAATCAGTAAGTCAGTTTGAAATTGACCTCAACTTAAATCAATTAATTACTCACTTTAAAACACTACAAAAATATGAATAATTTTTGTACAAGGCTAATAGTGCCTCAAACAAAATCATTTTTTAAGTCTAATCGAGCCATGAAGTTAACTTGTGCTTTATTAGTTGCAGCTTCTATGGGAGTTTATGCAACAGGAAATGCTCA
This sequence comes from Parabacteroides sp., assembly GCA_020026285.1. Next base: position 271 of record JAHHQS010000206.1, read on the forward strand.
GTCTGCACGTGTAAATATTCAAGCAAATAATGTGACCACAGAAAAGGTCCTTTCTGCTATAGAAAAACAAACGGATTATTTATTTGTATATAATAAGAATGAAGTAGATCTGAAGCGAAAAACAACTATCAATGCAGTAAATAAAACAACAGCAGAAGTCCTTTCAAGTATGTTTGAAGGAACAGATATTGTTTATGCTATAGAAGGTGAAAATATTCTGCTGATGAAGAAAAATAACAGACCAAATGCTCTTCTTTCTGTAAATCAACAGTCTAATATTGTGAGAGGAACAGTAGTAGATCCTACAGGTGTTCCTGTTATTGGTGCCAATATTCTTGTGAAAGGAACGACTAATGGTACTATTACCGATATGGATGGTAATTTCTCTCTGGAAGTGGAGAAAGGACAAACATTGGTTGTTTCTTATATCGGTTTTTCTAATTATGAGGTTAAAATATCTTCTCAGAAATCTTTATCAATTACATTGAAGGAAGATGCAGAAGCATTGGATGAAGTTGTAGTTGTAGGTTATACTACACAGAAAAAAGGATTATTAACAGGTGCAGTATCTACAATGAAGGTAGACGAGGATATGAAGAATTTGCCAACAACTTCTGTCGGAAATCTGCTTTCAGGAAAACTTGCAGGTGTTAATGTCGGTACTCCAAGTGGTATTCCGGGATCTAATCCTACTATTTCTATTCGTACAGGATCTTCATGGAATGCTCAGGAAGTTACTTATGTAATTGATGGCGTAATACGTGATAGTGAGGATTTCAATAGTTTGAGTCCAAATGAAATTGAAAATATCACGGTATTAAAAGATGCAGCAGCTGCTGCTGTTTATGGTTCTCGTTCCGCAGGTGGTGTAATCGTCGTTTCTACAAAACGAGGCAATATAGGTAAACCTACTATAGAATATTCTTATGGTTATAGTGTGGATACACGTACTAAAAATGTGGATTTGACAAATGCTGTTCAAACAGGAGAATTGTATAATAGAGTAAATCCAAATACAGACCCTGCCGGTTGGAAGTGGTCACAGGAAGAATTGGATTATATTGCAACAGTAAATGATGGTTGGGGATATGATCAATTAGATGCAATATGGAAAAATCCTGTTACACAAACCCATAATTTAAGTGTTTCAGGAGGAAATGAAAAAATTAAATATTTTACAGGAGCTTCTTATGTTAAACAGAACGGTTTTATGGATCCGTTGACTTATGATAAGTTTAACTTCCGAATGAATGTTACTGCAGATATAACTAAAGATTTTAAGTTATTTACAGGCTTTGCTTTGTATGATGATAAAACCGGTAATATTGCTGATGGTGAAGGCCCTAATGAAACATATAAAAAGTTAAGAGTATGGCAGGTAGATCAGCCAGTCTTTACAGAATCTGGTAAATTGGTGGATTATGGTTGGGTCGGTAATGTTGGAGCTCGTGTAAATGGAGCTAGTGGATATAATAAGTCTCAATGGATAAAGCCTCAGTTAACCGTAAAGGGTACTTATACAGCTCCTTTCTTAGAAGGATTATCTGCTTCTGTTTCTTTTAGTAAGAGCTGGTCAAACAAAATGAATGAAATATATAATACCAACTATGATATGATGGTGATGAAAAAAACAGGTCAGCACAATCATATTTTTTCCTTAAAAGATGAAGATATTTTGTATGTACGCCATTCTAACTGGACGTCAAAAGATAAGATTGAAAAATCTTCTAAATGGAGTCATGACGTACAATTAAATTTCCAAATTAATTATGATCATATTTTTAATGAGAAACATCATGTAACAGCTGCTTTGGTGTCAGAATGGTATGAAGCTTGTGGCGCCGGAGTATATGGTGCACGTGAAACTTTCCCTATATATCAAACAGATCAATTTTGGGCTGCATCTGATTCTAGATCCGATACTTGGGGAGGAGGTGATACTTCTTGGAAAAATGGACGTATGTCTTACATTGGTCAGTTTGGTTATACTTATGACAATAAATATTTGTTTAATTTATCTTTTCGTGAAGATGGTTCTATGAATTTTGCTCCGGACCAAAGATGGGGATTGTTCCCTGCTGGTTCTATTGGTTGGGTGATTTCAGAAGAAAAATTCTTTAATCAAAAATATATAGATTTCTTAAAATTTAGAGCTTCTGCAGGTTTGACTGGTAATGACGCTGTTGGTGGATGGCAGTGGCAACAGTCTTACAAATCAGGTAGACCAGCCTATTTTGGAATGAATCCAAGTAAAGTAGTAGGTTTGACTTATGGTAAAGTTGTTAATCCTAATTTAACTTGGGAAAAATCATTAACCTTTGATGTTGGTGCGGATATGCACTTTTTGAACAATTGGAACTTCTCTTTCGATTATTGGTATAGAAATTCTTATGATATTCTTGGAAATCGACAAAATACTTTGCCTACTACTTTCAGTCAATCTATGCCGGCGGAAAATTATGGAGAAATACATGCACAGGGTATAGAAATGGAATTGGGATATAATGGAAAGAGTAATGATTTTACATTTCATGGAAATTTAACACTTGCATATGGCTGGAATGAGGTTATAAAAAAAGATTATGCTGAGAATGCACAGTGGGTAGATATTCCTGTCGGAAAATCTACAAGTTACATAAGTGGTTATGAATTCGATCAGATCCTTAAAACTCAAGAACAATTAGATGCATTTAATAAAGCACATCCGAATTATAATCATGGTGGACTAAAGCCTGAATTAGGAATGATGGTCTATAAAGATCTTTCAGGTCCTAATGGAACACCTGATGGACAGATAGACAGCTGGGACCGTACGGTTTTACATAGTAACAATTTCCCTGTTGTACTTGGATTGAATTTAGGTGGTAGTTGGAAAGGTTTATCTTTAGACATGATGTTTTCAGGTAATCTTGGTATTAAAAAATCTTTTGCAGAAGTGAATAATCCTGTAGAATGGAACAGAGCATGGTCTGAATGGTATGATAACAGCTGGACTCCAGAAAACCCTGATGCAGATCTGCCGAAGCAATATTCTTTTAATGTTCCTAAAACATATAAGGACTATAGTGACTTTTGGATTGCAAATGGAAGTTTCATGAGAATGAAATATTTAACATTGAGTTATGATTTGCCTAAAAATCAATTTTATAATAAATTATTTGAAAATGTAAGATTGTATTTTACAGGAACTAATCTATTCGTTTTGAGTAAATTTAATAAGTATTATGATCCTGAGAGTGGAGCTAATAGCATTCCAGTGTCTCGTTCATTTAATTTTGGTGTAAATGTAAGATTCTAATTAAAGACAATTATGATACGAAATAAAGTTGCAAAGATTTTAATTGTAAATGTCATTCTATCCATGTTTGGTGCTTGCAGTTTAGATTATGAGAATACAGGTGCAATAAATCCTGATAATGTATGGAGTGACAAATCAATGATATCTGCTTTTTTAACAGATATATATGGAAATATGATGCCTGGATGGCCGGTTAATGCAAATAATACAGATGAAGGCATGAATTTCCAAAAAGATATGAGTCAATATGTTCGAGGACAAATAACAGTTGATAATTGTGGGCAGAATTTAGATTATTCTAATATCGATAAAATTAATTTTTTCCTGAATCAGCTAGAATCTGTTACTGTTTTAACTGAAGAGGAGAAAAAACAATTGACCGGGCAGGCTCTGTTTTGGAGAGCCTGGGATTATTGGGGAAAAGTACAGAATTTAGGAGGAGTTCCTCTAATTTTAGAACCTCAGGATGTAACAAATGTCGAATCTTTATTTGTAACAAGAAATTCAACATCAGAATGTGTTAAACAAATTATTCAAGACCTTGATGATGCAATATCTATGTTGCCGGATAAGTGGGAAGATGCTAATTATGGTCGAATAGATAAAGGTTGTGCAATGGCCTTTAAAGGTAAGGTCCTGATGTTTTATGCAAGTCCTTTATTTAATCCTAATAATGATATGGCTCGATGGGAAACAGCATATAAGGCTAATAAAGATGCAATCGAATTCTTGTCAAGTGTAGGTAAAGGACTTTATGAAGGAAATTTCGAGGATATTTGGTATAAAGAACAGAACAAAGAAGTGATTATGGTTAATCAATTTTATTATCCTGATCATTCTTTTGCGCAAAATGGTATTCGTCCGGAGTGTTTAACTAGAGGTGCGTCAAATCAAAATCAAGCGATATATTCTTTATTATGTGCTTATCCTTTAGCTAATGGAGATAAGTTTGAAATAGATCTTGAAAGATTGAAAACAGATCCATCTTATAATGCTAAAACTTTAGATGACTTTTATACAAATCGTGATCCTCGATTTTATGCAACAATATTTTGTCCAGGAACATCTTATCCATCTCCAGATCTGTTAGTAGATAAAAAATATTGGAATACTTGGGAAAAAGTAGAGGATAATCAGTCTCCGACTGGATATACTTATATATCTACTGTACCAAGATATTTGGGCTTGGCAATTGGAAGTGGATATTCTGGATTCTTTCAGAAGAAAGGTCTTGATACTGATCTTACAAAAAATACACTTAATCAAGCTGAAACAGACTGGATTGAGATTCGTTTTGCAGAAGTCCTTATGAATTATGGTGAATGTGCCAATGAATTAGCAAAATCAGATGAAGCTTTACAGGTCTTATATGATATAAGAAAAAGAGCAGGTATCAAATCAGATGATGGTAAATTCGGTATAAAAGCTACCTCTAAAGATGAAATACGTCAGGCATATATTGATGAACGTTTTATAGAGTTTGCATATGAAGGAAAGCGTTGGGCTGATTTAAGAAGATGGAAACGTTTTGATATCCTTAATAATATGAAATATCGTTCAACCTTATATCCGGTAATCAAAGATGTTAAAGATTTTGAGAATTTTGATTGGACTAAGGATATGTATGATCCTGAAGTTAGAAAGTTATTCCGTTTAGACTATATTGAATGTGCTGATGGTGATAAAGATTTTTATTTCAACCTGGACTTAAATCATTGGTTCTATCCGTTGTCTAAAAAAACTTTGGATCACAATTCAAAGATTGAACAGAATAGTGAATGGGGCGGTACATTTGATGCGTTAAAGTAAATAATATTCTATTAAAATATCTTCCCAAGAAGAATCTTCTTTTTGGGAGGGTATTTTCCAACTAGTTGTTGAACGATAGTAATTAAGAAAATAGATATATTGGGGTTTAATATCTTTTGTATTTGTTCATTGGTGTGTATAAGTAGATAAACAATTAGCGTAAGAGAAAAATCTTTTTATTGTTGTTTCTTAGTTGATTCTAATATAATGAAGTCATAAATAAAATGAAGGAAAGAAACAACGGATAGTGATATATGAAAATGAGTTAGCTAGTGAAAAAACTAGATCTTTCGGATAATAAATATTTAAGACTATTCTTGGTAATGAATACTACTAAAAGAATCAGATCTTAAATTAGAAAAGTGGAAAATTTATAAAAAGAATTCTGTACAAATAGCTAGATGTGTTGTTAAAGGTTTTGGTATTTCTACGATATCTATGTTTAATTAAAAAAATCATTAAAAAAGTAATACAA
>JAHHQS010000207.1 GCA_020026285.1 Parabacteroides sp.
GTCCACACCCACGAATTTGGCACTTCAAACGGTACATTCTCATAATGGGGCGTATCAGTTGTTTCTTTAGCCTTTCTGCTTCGTTTGATTTTTCCTTCTTTAATCAAGCGTTCCTTCTCTGCCTTGATACGTTCAAGGAGTACAGATGCCGGCTCATCGTTGGGATCTTGAGGTACCAGTTTGCCATGAATTGCAAGATCAAGAATCTTTTGACGTAATTTCTTTGTATCCATGTCAATCCTCCTCAATATTAGCCAACAACTTCCGTAATTCTGATACTGCAGCGGAAATATTATCACTTTTCTCCTGAATCTGCTGCATCAATTCTGATAATGTATAATCAATCTCATCTTCACCCTGTTTAATCCAGGTAATATCCAGACTAGTCTTATCACGTGAAGTTATCTCATCAATGTTATATTTACGCCAACGACCTGAAGGATTTGTTTCGGCATTATAGGTCTCCTTACGTGCGTTAATGTCTTCAGCATGGTAACAAGATACAAAATCATCTAAGTGGTGACGTTCCAGTTTATTTGTTGCCAGAGTATGCTTAACATCCGTGCGATAATCATAGAACCATGTTTCTTTAGTAGACTGCCCCTTTGTAAAGAACAGAACATTAGCCTTTACCCCCTGTGCATAGAATATACCTGTAGGAAGGCGTAATATGGTATGAAGATTAAAATCGGACAGTAATCGTTTACGGATTGTTTCACCTGCATTACCTTCAAACAGAACATTATCAGGTAATACAACAGCAGCTCTACCACCTGTTTTCAGCATCAGCATCATGTGCTGCAGGAAATTCAACTGATTATTCTTCGTCTCCACATAAAAGTCAGGACGATTTATTTCAACAGAACCTGAAGGTCGGGTTCCAAATGGAGGATTTGCCAAAATAACGTCGACCAATGTTGAAGGTTCTTTTTCCAAGGAATCTTCACAAACAATGGGACTTCGGTCAATGCCAACACCATGAAGATACAGGTTCATAGAAGCCAGAGTTACGACCAAAGGTGTATTGTCTACTCCATGTAAAGCCTTATTGTTTAAGAAATCACGTTTATCCTTATTCTGCGACTGCTCTTTCATATAATCATAGGCAGCCAATAAGAAACCTCCTGTACCGCACGCAGGATCACAGACCGTCTCTCCTATTTGCGGCTGTAAACAGTCCACCATCGCCTGAATAAGAGGACGTGGGGTAAAATACTGACCAGCTCCACTCTTCTTATCCTGACCGTTCTTTTCCAGAATACTTTCATAGATAGCACCTTTTACGTCACCATCCATGATCAACCATTGTTCTTCATCAATCATAGTAATGACTTTCTTCAAAAATACTGGTTTGTCTATCTTATTCTGGGCTTTGGTGTAAATCGTACCTATCAGGTTGTCCTGATCACTTAATCTCTTTAGCGTATCCTCGTATTGTTTCACTAACTCATAGCCATCAAGGTCTACCAAGTCTCTCCATTTGTATCCTTCTGGAATAACAGATTCATCACCAAATGTTTCTTCATTTTCTGCATCCATCTTAAGGAAAAGAAGATAAGTAAGCTGTGTGATATAATCCGTAAATCCAATGCCAGCCCCTGAAAGAACTGTTGCTAAATTCCAAACTTTTTTAGTGAGCGTCTGCTCTGTTATATTATTTGCCATTATGCTGCTATATTACGTAATACTATAAATTTATAAAGAGAGATTAAGGCTGCATCTGCTTTCTGCATATTGCCAAAGGCTGCAATCATCTGAGCAGCTTGAGTCTTATCGTCTTGTCTTATGTCTTTCACGGTACATGCACCGTTAGAAGCGATGTATCCGACAACTCTGCTGATAATCTCCTTTTGTTTTTCGGTAATGTTTCGATGCTTTTGTCCGCACCATAAATTGAAATATTGTTTTGCCGTACCACTTACATGGTCCAGCTTCTCTATCTGATGGAATCCATAACGAACCAATTGTATAATGTTAGTCAGGGCTTCTCTTTCTTCTTTCAGTGTTGCTCTTTTAACAGATGCCGGATTGATTATGGCATAAGAATTCCATAATTGTTTTGCCGTAAATTTGTTATTTTTCATTTTCAATTTGTTTTCCAAATCCTTCAGCATCAGATAAGTAATTGGAGTTCCTTCATTGTTATAAAGGATACTCAGGGCTTCGATATCATCAGAATGTTCCTTGCAGAATTCCTCAAATGCATCGGTGGTACTTTTAGCTTCTTCAACAGAAAATCCTTTGGAGATAAGCATATCTTCTCCAGGATTAAGAGTACTTACAAAGCCTGCAGAAAGAATCAATATATATTTTCTAGCTTCTGGATAATTCGCAACAGACGACACCAATCCTTTTCGTTCATTATTGGAATAATCAGTGCTGACGAAAGGTGGAATACTTTCCTTTTCCAATGCATCATAAATTCTAGATGCTATTTCTTTCATGTCATCATGGGCTAAACGCACGAACTCATTTCTTTGAGCATTGTCGGCTTTATTATATAAACGTGATAAAACGGCAGCTAATCGTTTCAGGTACATATCCGGCAAATATCCATGCGCAATACGTTCCAATAATTCTTTTAGAGATATCGTTTCTGTCTCAGGACCCTCATATCGTCCAGAAAGCTCATGCTCGTGTTCCGTAACTCCTACTGCATCGATTAAGAAAAAACAGTCTTTACTAAAAGCATTGGGGGTGACATTCCGCAACTGCTCATCACCGATTGTCCGCACACCTCTTCCCTTCATTTGCGTATACAAAGGCAAGGAAGCCACATCACGCATAAACATAACAACCTCCAGTGGCTTTATATCAGTACCAGTTGCCACTAAAGTGCAGGTCACAGCTATTCGGAAATCTTTATCATTTCTAAACTGACGAATCAGTTCATTACTATCTCCTACACTGTATGTAATTTTTTGTACAAACCTATCGTCTGTACGTCCAAAAACCTCCTTAGCTATCTTTACTATATTGGTTGCATGTGCTTCATTAAGCGCAAAAATAAGAGTCTTTGGCAGATACTCCATATTAGGCTCACGTTGTGGATCATTAAACAACTCTGAATAGACAATATCTTTGTACGTACTCAGAATCAATTTGATTTGTGCCGGATTGATTATACTTCTATTCAGTTCTTCTTTGGTATAATGCTTGGTCTCCTTATTCGTAATCTGTTTAACCTCACCTGTATATCGAGTCTCCACACGCAATTTGTCACCTTCAACGATAGCACCACCTTCCTCTGTAACTTTTGTCTTTATACGATATATACGACAATCTACATTAACACCATCAACGATACTTTTCTCCAAGTTATAATTTATGATACAATTATTGTTGAAGAAAGCCATAGTTTCAAGTACTGGTGTGGCAGTAAGTCCTACCAGACGAGCATTATCAAAGTATTCCAACACCTTTCGCCAATTACCGTAGATGGAGCGATGACATTCGTCTATTATGATTAAATCGAAAAAGTCGCGTGGCAGATTTGGATTATCCGGCAGTACTACTTCCTTATCTATATCTTCAGCATCCTCTTCCGTATCCTCTATCGGATCTCCTTTTAATAAAGAGAACAGTCGCTGTATGGTAGAAATCACTACATTGCAATCCTTTGGAATTGTATTAGTATGTAGTCGTTCAACGCCAAATATAGTATTGAACGCATCACCATTCTCAGTCAGTCTGAAAGTTCCAAACTCATTCTCTGCCTGTTTCCCTAAATTATTTCTATCAACAAGAAACAACACTCGACGCATGGGAGTATAAGACAACATACGATATGCAGCCAAACAAGCGGTATAAGTTTTACCGGCTCCTGTCGCTAAAACCATTAGTGCCCGTTTCTGTCCGCTACGGAAGCTGCTCTCCAAGGCTGTTATAGCTTCATATTGACAGTCTCTTAGACCTTTTTTAGGCAATGTAGGCAATCCTGAAAAAGGATCATCTATTCCTAACAGTTTTACAACTTCCCGTGGGGTAAGAATATGATTTAATGTTTCGTACCTGGATTCCTTATCTCTGTAATCACGAAAGTATAAATCTTTACCGTTTGATTTATAAAGAAGTGGAATCGGTTTCTGATATGCTTGATAATACGAAGGCACACTTCTGGCATACATTTCAACCTGGTCACTGACGATGGTGGATGCTACATCTATCTCTTCACGTTTTGCCTCTAATATACCTACAGCTTTTCCATTAATAAATAGAAAATAATCAGCTTCAAGATTTCCTTTAAGCAAACCTTCACGAACAGCTACAGCAGTGGACATAGGGGTATACTCATCCCTGTTGACTACCTGCCAACCAGAATCTCTAAACCACTGATCTATTTTCAATCTTGCTTTTTCTTCAGGTAACATAGTCTTTAATCTGTTAATTCCTATAAGTTCACATTATCGGAAGTTATTACTTATAAAAATCAAAACACCATACAAGAAATTTAATTTCTTTGTGTCAAAATATATAGTTCTTTTAATTAAAATGGTTGATTCCTTAACCACTCTCCCATGAAACGGTCATAAATAATATAACCGTTCTCGCCGGGGTAAACGAGTTCGTTATCAAGCAATTTCTTCAATGCAGAATTCACACTGCTTGTTGCCCGAAGTCTGTGTTTTGATATAAATTCACCTGACAAGACCTCTTTGACACATCCTTCTTTTGCTATAGCTTTCATCAAACGAACATGTCCTGCAGAGTAAGCTTTCAACAAGTCTGCATAAGTATAACTTAACTCTGAAATAATCTGTTTGTTGGCGTATTCTGCCAAAGCTGTATCTACGTCACGATTGTAGCCATACAGGCGGTTCAGAAGATTTTGTACATACCAGGTATGACCATCAAATTTCTCGTAGATACCATTGAATACTTCTTCAGGCAAACTGGTATTATGCTTTACAAAATGCTTCATTGCAAAGTGGAAATATTTTTCCCTATCAATTGTATGAATCGAAAGCAACTGAGTGCTCTGATAGAAAGGTTTCTTAGATGAAGTGAACATTTCCTGCATCACATGCTGCTTGCTGCCGGCAAAAATAAAATTCACATTCGGAAGAAACTGTATATAAGAACGTAACAATGCTTCCACCCCTTTTTCTGGATATTCTGTTATCTGTTGAAACTCGTCAATCGCCAGATAGCAACGTTTTTCGGAGGAAGCAAGGTATTCAAATATTTCTTTCAGTGTACTTTCTTCATCTGCCGGAGAAAGGTCTATCGTTACTTTTGGAGCACCCGTAAACTCATCCAAAGTAAAAAGAGGACGGCAGCTACGGATAAACTTACTGATACGATTCAAGGCTTTCTGTGGTACAGAATCCAACTTTCCCAATACGGTATTAGCAAACAAACGCACAAAATCGCCCAATGATTGCGTAGAATACACATCCATATAGAATGTAACTATGTCTGATTCCTGCTCTTTCAGCTTGTAGAAGGCATGACGAATCAGTCCAGTTTTCCCCATACGGCGAGGAGCTATCAGCGTCACATTCCGTCCGTTGTGAAGTGCTTCAAGTATTGTCTCCGTTTCAGTTTCTCGATCACAGAAAAACTCAGGACTGTGATAGCCCGATATTAAGAAGGGATTATTCGGCTTCATGTTATTACTTTTATTCCATTGCGCAAATTACGCAACACGAATATCGCAATATATTCTCATATCACCAAATATTTATAAAGGAAACGATAATTTCCACTATGATTTATTGGATTTCAGGTATTTAAAACTGTTTTTAGTCTGGTAAAAGATATTATTGATTTAGCAAATTAAAGGTGACCAAACTTTTAATAGACAAATATCGTATGCACAACTTATATGCAATATTCGCAA
>JAHHQS010000208.1 GCA_020026285.1 Parabacteroides sp.
ATAATTTCCCCATAGCAAACTCCATTTTATATTATTTGGATGCTAATCTTGAAAATAATTATTTAGGTATAGGATATTGGGATCGTTTAGTTCAGTTTATAATTATTTATTTTATATACAGTTCACTATCCAAAAGGGAGAAGTTAGATTCTATAACTATTAGCTTTATAAATCTTTCCTTGTGCCTTATATTTCTACAATTATATGCTTTTAACTATCCCATTTTCACTAATCGCCTACGTTTCTATTTTTGTCTATTTATGTTTATAGTTATTGATAGATACTTATCGACAAGTCGACACAAAAATTCCTTTTTGATAGGATATTCTTTACTTTATAGCATTATGATGTTAACTATTAGCACTTCTTATCTGAGAGAATGATATAATATAAATTAATATTAAAAAATAAAATATGATTGATATTCCTGTTCTTTTTATAATTTTTAAGAGGCCAAAAGTTGCTTTGCAATCTTTTTCAGCCATAAAAAAAGCAGCTCCCCGTAAACTTTATATTGCATGTGACGGAGCTAGGGATAATATTCAGGGTGAACGAGATTTAGTTGATAAAACCCGAAAAATAATATTAGATAATGTAGATTGGGATTGTGAAGTCTATGTGAATTTTCAAACAAAAAATTTGGGATGCGCATCTGGCGTATTTACGGCAATCAATTGGCTGTTTCAGCATGAACAATATGGCATCATACTAGAGGATGACTGTATAGCCCAAGAAACTTTTTTCCCTTTCATGCAAGAACTTTTAATTAAATATGAGAAAGATGAACGTATAGGTATGATTGATGGAGCTAACTATATAAAAGGAGCTCATATCGTCCATTCTTATTGCTTTTCAAAATATAAATCAACAAATGGCTGGGGAACTTGGCGTAGGGCTTGGAATAATATGGATATGAAAATGAAATGGAGGAATACTTTATATGAAGAATCTATAATAAAAAACATGGGATATAAAGGATATGATTACAAATATTGGAAATATAGATTAAAAGCTATTGATAAGGATTATGTAAGTGCTTGGGATTGGCAATGGTATTTTACATTAGCAGCCCAAAATCAATTATCAATATTTCCACAAGTTAGTTTAATCTCAAATATTGGTTTTGGAGAAGGTGCTACTCATACAACAGAAGGTACTATTCCTAATAATTTCTTAACCACAGATAATTTAGAATTTCCATTAGTACATCCAGATTATGTAGTACCTGATATTAATTTTGACAAACATTTTTATGATTCAAATAATAGTCTTGAGTATACAATAAAAAGATATGTCCCATTTAAAATAAAAAATATGCTCAAAAAAATAATTAGATAGAAAATGGCATACATAAAAACTTCCACTGGCAAAATTAAATATAGAATTCATCCTCTTTATCTTGGCATAAAAAGGATTAATAAATATATTGCAAAAGAAAATTTACTTTTATTTAAAAAAGTAATAGATAAAAATGAAATCTCTTTTGGACTTATAGCAGGTACTTTATTAGGAGCTGTAAGAGAACACGATTTTATTGATCATGATGAAGATATTGACCTTTTTTTTCTAGAGAAAGATAAACAACGTGTTTTCAGTATATTACCAGAGTTGTTGGAAGTCGGTTTTGAAATAGCACGATATGATAGAAAAGGATTAATGTCTATTATACGGAAAGGGGAATACATTGATTTATATTTCTTTGCAGACTACAGTGAAAAAATTCTCGCATGTAGTGGTTGGTGTATCCCCGAAAGTTTTTTATTAAACACTTGTGAGTTGCTTTTCCAAGGAGAGTCCTTCAAGATTCCCAAAGATTACATAGAATATTTGAAATATGAATATGGCTCTAATTGGCATACACCTATTGCTTATAGTAATTTTAATATACCTTTTTGGAAAGTTAAATTTTTTGAAATAAAAAGTTTAATCAAAGACTCATTACCTAATTGGATTTATTTTCCATTGGCTCGTAAAAGTGAGAAAAAGTTAATTGATAGCTATTTACCTAGGGCAGAGAAGTATATAAATTCCCTTTCATGAAAGTCTCCATCACAACAACTACTTACAACAGTAGCTCGACTCTTTGTGACACTATATGTAGTGCTTTATCTCAGTCATATCTCAATATAGAGTAAACGTTCAAAAATGATGTCTTGATCTGTTTATATTTAAGCTTTAGATTTACTGCACACTAAAAAAGATAATTTTATGTACAGCAGTGATTATGAAAAGTTATGGTTCCTCCACAAGACGGAGGGTAAACCTAAAGGAGTTTCGATCAATTCGTTTAGTATGAGGCAAGGCATTTTTTATTGTGATTTTAATACTTGGTTTGTGAAGGCTCGTAAGGACATCATTTCTGTTCAGATTGAAGGTGCTCCCTCTTCTGATTCTTATTTGGAAGAATCACCCTTATCCGCTTGTAATGATGAAATTCTGAAGCCGACTACTCCGCAGATGATTTTGAGCAATACCTTAGTCACGATTCAGACTTGTGATGGCCCTAATATCCGTAAGAGTAACTTGGACTACCTTGTCTTGAAAGCATTGGTAGAGAAACTGGAGGGCTTATGTTAACAATATCCGGTTTGAAGAATTTCTACTATCTTCCTGCTTTTCACGATATATGCTGTAAGGCTCTGCGTGTTTCAGAGACTCTTCGTTCTAGATGACAAACTGATAGAAGTGGAACATTGATACTGCCTTGCTTATGTGTATAACAAGTTCGAGGGTGCCTGTAATCAAGGTTGTGAGAAGATCCGTTATATGGTCAATATAAGCGTGAATCAGCTTACGATCTTTCTTTTGCAGGTACATGACGGAGATACGGAAGGGAAGAACGGATTATGAAACCCTACTTTCAATGACGATCTGTCTAACAGATTAGTGAAAACTATTTAACATTTAAGTTCCAGAACAAGTGACGAGTGCAACTGCTACTTCGCCTGAAAGGAGGATACTATGTTGGGGGCACTTACAATCACATTGAATTATTCTATGAAATTTTCTTTAATAACTGTCACTTTAAATAGTGGAAAAACGGTTCGTAATACTTTTGATTCTGTGCTAAAACAGACTTATAGTGATTTTGAATATATTCTTGTCGATGGTATCTCCAGAGATAATACACTTGATTTAATTAATGAATATGACTCAAAATTTAATGGTCGCTTGCAATGGATCTCTGAAAAAGATGATGGACTTTATGATGCTATGAATAAGGGATTTTCTATGGCTACAGGAGATATAATTGGGATTATAAATTCAGATGATGTGTTGGCTGATCCTGCAGCAATAGAAAAAGTAGTAAAATGCTTTGAGAGGGATGAAATGATTGATGCTGTTTATGCTGATTTGTATTATGTTGCACAAAACGATATATCTAAAATAGTGCGTCATTGGGTATCAGGGGAACAAAGAAGCTTTGCTAAAGGCTGGCATCCTGCGCATCCTACGTTCTATGTGAAGAAAGAAATATATCATAAGTATGGAGCATTTGATTTAAACTTTAAATTTGCAGCGGATTTTGAATTAATGCTCCGCTTAATAGAAAAGTATCATATAAAATTGCACTATCTTCCGGAGCCTTTGGTCAGAATGCGTTTAGGAGGTACGACTAGTAAAAATTTATCTAACATTAGGAAAGGTAATATAGAGTGTATTAATGCTTTTAAAAAGAATAATATACCTGTTAGTCGTTTTTATCCATTGTTTCGTCTATTGCCTAAATTGAAACAATATTTCCAATAATTTCTTTATTTATGAAACTTTTATTTACAGGAGCTTCTGGGTTCTTGGGGAATAACATATATTCGTTGTTGGAAGAAAAGTATGTTATTGAAACTGTCGGAATCACTTCAAAGGATAATTATAATGTAAATCTTGCTTGGGAAATACCTAATTTAACAGGTACATTTGATGTCGTATTTCATGCTGCAGGTAAAGCGCATTCTATTCCTAAAACAGAAGAAGAGAAACAACTTTTTTTTGATGTAAATCTTCAGGGTACCAAGAATTTATGTACTGCTTTAGAGAATAGTGGTATTCCTAAAGCTTTCATTTTTATAAGTACTGTTGCTGTTTATGGTTGTGATTCGGGTGAGAATATCACGGAAGAGCATCCTTTAAATGGAACTACTCCTTATGCTTTGAGTAAGATTAAGGCTGAGAAATACTTGGAAGGGTGGTGTGCTATGCATAATGTAAAGTTAAGTATACTTCGTCCTTCATTGATTGCCGGACCTAATCCTCCTGGAAATTTAGGAGCGATGATTCGTGGGATTAGAAATGGTAAGTACTTAAGTATTGCCGGGGGAAAAGCCCGGAAAAGTGTTCTGATGGTTCAGGATATTGCAAATCTTCTTCCTATGTTAATAGAAAAGGGTGGGATATATAATGTTTGTGACAGTTACCAGCCGAGTTTTCGTGAACTGGAGATGGTGATATGTAAGCAATTGAATAAAAAAAGACCAATATCTATTCCTTATTGTTTGCTAAAAGTATGGCTGTTTTTGGTGATTGTCTTGGGGAAAATACCCCAATAAACAGTTTAAAACTTCGTAAGATCACGCACTCTTTGACTTTTAGTAATGAAAAGGCTATGCGTGAACTTGGGTGGAAACCTATGAATGTTTTGGAGAATTTTCAGATAGAATAAGGAGGTATTGTGAGTGGATTTTTGGGGGATTATAGGACTCCTAATAGGGGGTATTTCTTTTGCCTTTTTAGGACTTCAACTTTGGTTTTATTTCATTAAAAAGAACGAATAGTTTATGTATTATCTGCTAATCTTAGTTCTGCTATTTCTGGCAGAACTTTTTTATTTTCATATTGCCGATAAATATAATATTATTGACAAACCGAATGAACGAAGTTCGCATACCAGGATTACACTGCGGGGTGGAGGAATCATCTTCTATTTGGGTGCATTGGTTTATTTTCTGACAAGTCAGTTTGAGTACCCTTGGTTTATGTTGGCTCTCACTCTGGTGACGGTGATCAGCTTTGTAGATGATATCCGCTCCATATCACAAGGACTTCGTCTTGTTTTTCATTTTACGGCGATGGGCTTGATGTTCTATCAGTGGGAGTTGTTTACTCTTCCCTGGTGGACTGTAGTTGTGGCTTTGATCGCATGTACAGGGATTATCAATGCCTATAATTTTATGGATGGAATTAATGGCATCACGGGGGGATATTCGCTGGTTGTACTTGGATCTTTGGCGTTTATCAATCATTGGGTTGTTTCGTTCGTTGAACCGGGTTTGATTTATACCATGCTGTGTGCGGTGCTGGTTTTTAATTTCTTTAATTTCCGTAAGAGGGCAAAATGCTTTGCCGGTGATGTGGGGTCGGTCAGTATTGCTTTTATTATTCTGTTTTTAATCGGTAAGCTGATAATCGATACGGAAGATTTTAGTTGGATTGTGCTTCTGGCAGTATATGGAGCAGACAGTGTGCTGACTATTGTCCATCGATTGATGTTGCATGAAAATATTGGTCTGCCCCACCGGAAACATTTGTATCAGATAATGGCTAACGAACTGAAGATACCTCATGTCGCGGTGTCATTGACCTATATGGTGGTGCAGGGCGTAGTTGTGGCGGGATACCTGGTATTACGGGAGTACGGATATGTATATTTGGCAGGAAGCATATTGCTGTTGAGTATATTATATCTGTTGTTCATGAAGAGATTCTTTCATCTGCACCAGTTTTGAGTTAGTCGGTGGTGGGAAATAAAAAGAAAGGCGACTTGATTGCAAGCCGCCTTTCTTTTTATTTAATCTCAA
>JAHHQS010000209.1 GCA_020026285.1 Parabacteroides sp.
TTCTATCACTTCCATTTGTTGGTACATATCCTATACATTATAGTAAGGTGTTTATCCGTAAATCGAATTTCTCTTACTCCTTTAAAATTACTGGATTAGTATTATCATTCTGTACGCTTCCTGTAGTTGGCTTATTTTTTAAATATGTATCATTGAAAAAAACATTATTTTCAGAAGCGAAGGATGGTGATGTGGTAATTATATATTCGGTGCATACCCCTTTTTTATTAGCTTCATATAGGCTGAAGAGGAAATATCCTAATGTACATTTATGTTTAATAGTTCCAGATTTACCACAATTTATGTCTTCTTCTAGCAATTTATGTTATAAGTTTCTTAAAAAGATAGATGGGGTTGTTATAAAAAGAATGATGAAATATATAGATTCTTTTGTATTGATAAGTGATTATATGACTATTCCATTAAATATTGGTAAGCGTCCTTGGGTTCGAATTGAGGGAATTTATTCTTCTGAAATGAAGTTACAATATAAAAAAAATGAAGCATTTACTTTCTGCTATACTGGGACTCTTGATCCTAGATATGGTATATATAATTTGTTAAGTGCTTTCTCTTTGTTAGATAGAGAAGATGTTCAGCTATGGATCTGTGGTAAAGGGAATGCGGAATCTGAAGTAAAAAAAGCTGCGCTAAATGATAAAAGAATAAAGTATTATGGTCAAATTACCCATGATAAAGTGTTGGAATTACAGCAAAAATCTACAGTTTTGATAAATCCACGTACTTCAGACGGTGAATATACATTATATTCATTTCCTTCTAAAACTATGGAGTATTTAGCTTCTGGTACACCATGTATAATGCATAGTCTTCCGGCATTACCCAAAGAATATCAAGACTATATATATATAGCAAAGGATGGGGCCTCAGGATTATTAGAGATGATGAAAGAGCTAGTATTAAAAAAACGTGAAGATTTATCCGCTTTTGGAATGCGGGCGAAAGAATTTGTTAATGATCAAAAGAATCCATATTCTCAAGTAAAATTAATGTTTGAAATGATTAATAAATAATTATGTCTATTTTTAAAGATAAAACTCTTTTAATTACCGGTGGAACAGGTTCTTTCGGTAATGCAGTCTTGCGTCGCTTTCTTGATTCAGATATCAGGGAAATACGTATATTTTCTAGAGATGAGAAGAAACAAGACGATATGCGTCATCATTTGCAAAATAAAAAAGTAAAATTTTATATTGGTGATGTGCGTGATAAACTCTCAGTTGATAGTGTTATGTCGGGAGTCGATTATGTGTTTCATGCTGCCGCTTTGAAGCAAGTTCCTTCATGTGAGTTTTTCCCAACACAAGCAGTGCGTACCAACGTACTTGGTACTGAGAATGTACTTGATTCTGCTATTGCACATAGAATTAAAAATGTTGTTGTGCTTTCTACTGATAAAGCGGCATATCCTATCAATGCAATGGGGATAAGTAAAGCTATGATGGAAAAGGTTGCTATTGCTAAGGGGCGTCAGTTAGGAGACCAAGGAGAAACCACAATTTGCTGTACTCGTTATGGTAATGTAATGGCAAGTCGAGGTTCAGTTATTCCTTTATGGGTAGAACAAATGAAGAATGGCAATTCTATTACAATCACTGATCCCAATATGACTCGTTTTATGATGACTTTAGATGATGCAGTAGATTTAGTGATTTATGCTTTTCAACATGGTAAGAACGGAGACTTGTTTGTTCAGAAGTCACCTGCAGCCACACTTGATGTGTTGGCAGAAGCTCTGAAAGAATTGTATCAAAGTAACGCAGAAATAAAAATAATAGGTACACGCCATGGAGAGAAACTTTATGAAACGTTGGTTACTCGTGAAGAAATGTCGAAAGCAGAAGATATGGGAGGATATTATCGTATTCCTTGTGATACGCGTGATCTAAATTATGATAAATTCTTTGTTGAAGGGAGTGAACAGGTTTCTAAAATTGAAGATTACCACTCACATAATACTTATAGGCTGGATGTTGATAGTATGAAGCAGCTTTTATTGAAGCTCTCTTTTATTCGTGAAGACTTGCAATTAAAATAGGTGATACATGATTAAAATTGGTATTACAGGCCAAGCAGGCTTTGTGGGAACGCATCTTTACAACGAGTTAGGTTTACTTACAGATGATTTTGTACGTATTCCTTTTCAGGATTCGTTCTTTAGTGAAGAACAGCGGCTAAGGGATTTTGTAAAACAGTGTGATGTGATAGTACATTTGGCAGCCATGAATCGTCATTCTGATTCTCAGGTGATTTATAAAACTAATCTCCGTTTAGTAAATCAATTAATTGCTGCCATGGAAGCGGAGAAAGTTACTCCCCACGTACTGTTTTCTTCTTCTTCTCAGGAGGAACGTGATAATGAATATGGACGTTCCAAGCGTGAAGGGCGGGAGTTATTGGAACAGTGGGCTAAATATAGAGGAGCCTCTTTTACAGGAATGGTTGTTCCAAATGTTTATGGCCCGTTTGGTCGTCCTAATTATAATTCTTTTATTGCAACTTTTTGTTATAAGTTGACTCATGGGGAACAGCCGATGGTTTTGCAAGATGATAATGTTAGGTTAATTTATGTAGGGAGTCTTTGTAGGCACATAATACATAAAATTAAGCACGTTTTTGCGAGCAATACTTTAGTTATTGAAAGAGATGAAATTCCTTTTGATTTTGAAAAAAAAGTAACTGAGATTTTGGAATGTTTGGAGCAATATAAAAGTCTGTATTTTGATAAAGGGATCATTCCCGTTCTAAATAATCGTGATGAAGTTAATTTGTTTAATACATTTCGTTGTTACATTGATCATGCTACACATTTTCCTGTGAAATTGCTTCAACATATAGATTCAAGAGGTGCTTTTGTAGAAACCATTAAATTAGGAGTTGGTGGTCAAGTTTCTTTTTCGACAACACTACCGGGTATAACTCGTGGTAATCATTATCATTGTCGAAAAATAGAACGTTTTACAGTTATAAGAGGAAAAGCTCGAATTCAGCTTCGTCAGATTGATACAAATGAAATAATAAATTTTTATTTAGATGGTGATGAACCGTCTTATGTGGATATGCCCATTTGGTATACACATAACATCACTAATATTGGAGAAGAAGAACTTTACACTCAGTTTTGGATAAACGAGTGGTATGATCCAAAAGATGGAGATACGTATTTTGAACATTGTGAAAAATAAAACATTATGAAGAGATTGAAAGTACTTACGGTCGTTGGTACACGTCCTGAGATAATTCGTTTAGCTTGTGTTTTACAAAAAATGGATGCAAGTCAGGCTATTGATCATGTATTAGTGCATACAGGTCAAAATTATGATTATGAGTTGAATGAAGTTTTTTTTGAAGATCTTGGTCTAAGAAAACCTGATTATTTTTTGAATGCTGCAGGTGTTAATGCGACAGCTACGGCAGGGCAAATTTTGATAAATATTGATCCGGTTTTAGAAGAGGTACACCCAGATGCTTTTTTGGTGTTAGGAGATACTAATTCTTGTCTTTGTGCTATAGCAGCAAAGAAACGGCATATACCAATTTTTCATATGGAAGCGGGTAATCGTTGCTTTGACCAGAGGGTGCCAGAGGAGAGCAATCGCAAAATAGTAGATCATATAAGTGATATCAATTTGACATATAGTTCGATTGCCCGTGAATATTTATTAAGAGAAGGACTACCTGCTGACCGGATAATAAAAACAGGGAGTCCTATGTATGAGGTATTAACACAATATCTCCCAAAAATAAAGAAATCTCTTATTTTAGAAACACTGGGCTTAGAAAGAGGAAAGTTTTTTGTTGTTTCAGCACATCGTGAAGAGAATATTTCAGATGCAAGGCATTTTAACGATTTGGTGGCAGTTCTTAATACTGTTGCTGAAACTTATGGTTATCCTATAATTGTGTCTTGCCATCCTCGTACACGTAAAATGATTGTAGATAAAAAAGTAGTATTTCATGAATTGGTTAAATTAATGAAGCCACTATCTTTGAGTGATTATAATCAACTTCAGATGAATGCAAATGCTGTTTTGTCGGACTCTGGGACAATAAGTGAAGAATCCTCTATTTTGAATTTTCGTGCATTGAATCTAAGAGAGGCGCATGAACGCCCTGAAGCTATGGAAGAGGCAAGCGTGATGATGGTTGGTTTGAATCCGGAGAGAATTATGCAGGCACTTGTAGAACTTCAAAATCAGAATTTAGAAAACAGAAATTTTCGTCCTGTAAGTGATTATTCTACACCTAATGTTAGTGATAAAATAGTAAGAATTATATTATCTTATACCGACTATGTGAAAAGAGTGGTATGGGGAGAAAGATAATCAGATTTTAGTGAAGGTTTTATTAGTTACGCAATATTTTTATCCTGAGAATTTTAAAAGCAATGATATTGCTTTTGAGTTGGTAAAACGTGGATATGAGGTAACAGTATTAACAGGTATACCTAACTATCCGCAAGGCTGTTTTTTTCAAGGATATGGATTGTTTTCCAAAAAGATGGAGAAAGTCCAAGGGGTGAAGATTAGAAGGGCCTGGCTTTTTCCCCGCGGAAGAGGAGGAGGAGGGAGACTGGCTTTGAATTATTTTAGTTGGGCTTTCTTTGCTTCTTTTTATGCTTTCTTTTTATCCTTATTCCATAAGTATGATGTAGTGTTAGTACACGAACCATCACCAATAACACAAGGTATACCTGCAATTATTATAAAAAAGATGCAGAGAATCCCCGTTTATTTTTGGGTGTTGGACTTATGGCCTGAAAGTTTGATATCAGCTGGAGGGGTAACCAATAAATATGTAATTAGCTTTTTTACTAAAATTGTAAAATGGATATATAATTCATCAGATAAAATCTTGATTAGTTCAAAAGGATTTCGTCAGTCTATTTTGGAAAAAGGAAATTTTGAGAGTAAGTTGGTTTACTTTCCTAATTGGGCAGAAGATATCTTTTCTTCTTTTTGCGAATATTCATTACCTCAATTACCCGATGGCTTCATTGTTATGTTTGCTGGTAACATGGGAGAAGCACAAGATTTGGAAAATGTAATGAAAGGTGCTTTGAAATTGAAAGAGAATAAAGATGTAAAATTTGTTTTTGTTGGCGATGGAAGAAAGAAAGCCTGGGTTGATGATTTTATTCAGAAAAATTCTTTAGCTGATACAGTATTTACATTGGGGCGCTATCCTTTAGAAATGATGCCTTCTTTTTTTTCTAAAGCAGATGTAATGCTTCTTTCTTTGAAAAGTGAAACTGTTTTTAACTTAACAGTTCCAGCTAAACTTCAAACCTATATGGCTTCGGGTAAGCCTATTCTTGCTATGATAAATGGTGAAGGAGAGAATATTGTGCGTGAAGTGAATTGTGGACTTACTGCCAAGGCTGGAGATAGTGGTCAATTGGCAGAAGCGATTATGGAATTGAAGAGAATGCCTTTCGAAAAAAGAATGCAATTAGGTAAGAATGGTCAAGAATACTATAGGAGAAACTTTACACTAGAGAAATGTATGGATAATTTGTGTCATATAATACAAGATAATCAGCAATGAATATATTAATAACTGGCATTCATGGTTTTGTTGGCTCTAATCTTGTCGATGTGTTAGAAAGAGAGCATATTCTTTATGGTTTAGATATTGTTTCTCCTGCTAAAGAGGGAGTCGTAATTACTTTTTCTTGGCAAGATCTCGAACCCACATTTTTTCCTTTTCAAACTCTTCCCCAATTCGATGCCATTATTCATCTTGCCGGAAAG
>JAHHQS010000021.1 GCA_020026285.1 Parabacteroides sp.
GAATAGAATGTTTTCAGGAATTCATTTTTTCTTTAAATAATTTCCTTTCATGAATATTAAGACAATCCAGCAATTGTTTTACAACGATCATCAGGAAGCGAATTCTGTTTAAATCATTCTACATTTTGAAAGATTTTATGCAAATTTGCACTTCAGAAAAATGTAAGTAAATAAAAAAACTATTAATATGAAAGTTCAAGATGTTCCTGTTTTATTGATTACAGGATATTTGGGTAGTGGAAAGACTACACTTCTTAATCGTATCCTTAATAACAAGGAAGGAAAAAAATTTGCAGTAATCGTTAATGATATTGGAGAAGTTAATATAGATGCAGACTTGATTCAACACGGTGGTATTGTAAATAAATCCAACGATAGTCTGGTTGCACTTCAGAATGGTTGCATCTGTTGCACTTTACAGAATGATCTGATCGAACAATTATTTGAATTGTTAAAGATGCAGCGTTTCGATTATATCGTTATTGAAGCTAGCGGAGTCTGTGATCCTGTTCCTATTGCTCAAACAATCTGCACTTTCCCTCAATTAGGTGAAAATTAAAACAAATATGGTCATCTTACACTAGATTGTATTACTACTGTGGTTGATGCTTTGCGTATGAAAGATGAATTTAATTGCGCAAACAAATTAAACCCGGAACTGGTTGGTGAAGACGACATCGAAAACCTGCTGATCCAGCAGGTGGAATTCTGTAATCTGATTCTTTTGAACAAGGCTTCTGAAGTGAAACCGGAAGAATTGGCCCGTATCAAAGATATTATTCGTGCCTTACAGCCTGAAGCCAAGATTATAGAATGTGATTATGCGAATGTTGATTTGAATTTATTAGTAGATTCTGAATCCTTCGCTTTTACCAAAGTGGCTACATCAGCCGGCTGGATGAAAGAAATCAGTCGTTTCGCCCAAGAAAATGAACATGAGCATGAACATCATCATGAACATGAGCACAATCACCACCATCACGATCACGACGAGGAAGAACATGAACATCATCATCACGATCATGATGAAGAATGTGATCATGAACACTGTCATTGCCACCATCACCATCATCATCATAACGAAGATGGTGAAACTGAAGAATATGGTATCGGCACTTATGTATATTACAGACGTCGTCCATTAGACACCAATAAATTTAATGATTTCGTTACCAAAAACTGGCCTAACAACATCATTCGTACCAAAGGCATCTGTTATTTCAGTGACGAATTCGATATGTCATATATCTTCGAACAAGCTGGCTCTCAAAAGCAATTCATGCAATATGGCAGATGGTTTGCAACCATGCCGGAAGAAGATTTAGAAAAAATGCTGGAAGAAGAACCGGGACTTGCAAAAGAATGGGACGAGAAATATGGCGATCGTATGCAGAAAATCGTATTCATTGGTCAGAAGTTAAACAAAGCCGAACTTGCCCACCAGCTGGATGCATGTCTGGCAGATGAATAATCATAAACTGTTATTAAATATTCAGAAAGAGCCTGATTGACGTAAAAGAAAAATCAGGCTCTTATTTTTGGGTATCATGCTTGTACAGATGCTTCATCATAAGTGATTATATTGCATCTTAATCATATCTTCTTTCACAAGATTAATCCAATCAGCAACTAAGTTTTTCCATTTCACTCTTTTCTAAAGGTTAAATCATAAAAATATGTTTATCTTTGTTCTTTATATTTTAAAAGCTGATTGAAATGAAAATACTTTTCTTTGATCTGGAAACGACAGGTATTCGTTACTGGCGTAACGGAATCCATCAGATTAGTGGAGAAATTGTAATAGATGGAGAAAGTAAAGAAACATTTAACTTTCATGTCTGTCCAAATCCGAAATGTGACGTTGATGAGGAAGCGTTGAAAGTATGTCATGTTACAAGAGAACAAATATTCTCTTACCCCCCTATGCATGAAGTCTATCAGCAGTTTGTAGCTCTTCTTTCCAAGTATGTAGACAAGTACGATCGGACAGATAAATTCTTTTTAGCCGGATATAATAATGCTTCTTTCGACAATCATTTTTTGAAAGCATTCTTTGTGCAGAACGGTGACGATTTCTTCTATTCCTGGTTCTGGGTCAACTCGATAGACGTAATGATTCTTGCAACAATGAAGTTATTAGAGGAACGCCATAACATGACCGATTTCAAGCAGGAAACGGTTGCCAGAACTTTAGGGATTTCATTAGATCCTGAGAAGTTACATGATGCATTATATGATATATATCTTACTAGAGAAATTTACAAACGCTTGACACAATAAACATGAAACATTTTTTAAACGTCATATTTTTATTAACTGTTTTCTTTGTTTCTTGCTCCAGCATAAAAGCTCAGAAAGTTGTTTATCCTAAAAATGGTGAAGGAATTGAGTTACTTCTGAAAAGATACGGAATGACCAGTCCTTACTATAAGAAAGAATTTATCCGCCTGAATAAATCGAAATTAGGAAAAAACAACATGTTGTTAAACGGGGTAAAATATGTTTTACCAGAAGTAAAAGGGAAAGAAAAAAGTCAAGCTCTACCTCCGAAAGATACCGGAAAAACAGACTCAAAGAATAGTACAGACAAGCTTGCTGAGAACAAGAAGAAGTCAAACGATGCTCCAATATCAGTCAAGCCCCAAGGTTCCAAGGGGTACGAACCTTTATTCGGAATGAAATATGCATCCTATCCCATTATCTCGCATGAACTGAAAGGAGCCTGTTTTTATCTGGTGAGCGGTCATGGAGGACCAGATCCCGGAGCTATGGGAAAGATTAACGGTCATTCTGTCTGTGAAGACGAATATGCATACGACATAGTTCTCCGTCTTGCCCGTTCGCTTCGAATGAGGGGAGCAAAGGTCCATATTATTATTCAAGATAAAAAAGATGGTATTCGCGATGAACTTTATCTAAAGAATAGTAAACGTGAAACTTGTATGGGACAAAGAATTCCTCTGAGCCAAATAAGTAGATTAAATCAGCGTTGTATAAAAATAAATTCTTTATATAACAAAGATAAAGAAAAATATAAAAGAGCTTTATTTGTTCACATCGACAGTAGAAGTAAAAGTAAACAGACCGATGTCTTTTTCTATCATTCAGGAAAGAAAGCCAGTAAGAAACTGACAAAAACAATGCGAACAACATTTAAAAAGAAATATGCTAAACATCAACCAGGAAGAGGCTTTAAAGGGACTGTAAGCAAGAGAGATCTTCATGTTTTAAGAAATACGACTCCAGTTGCAGCTTTCGTTGAATTGGGGAATATACAGAACAAGGATGATCAGCAACGTTTTATTTTGAAAAATAATCGTCAGGCTTTAGCCGAATGGTTTTGTGAGGCATTTATAACAGACTATAAAAACAACAAGTAAAAACATTTAAAAATCATGAATAACATTGCACCTTTTGCCAAGCCAATATATGTGATGCTGAAACCTGTTGGTTCCGTATGTAATTTGGCTTGTGAATATTGCTACTATCTGGAGAAAAGCAAATTTTATCCAGATGTAAAAAATCATATTCTGACTGATGAGTTGCTAGAGAAGTTTATCAAGGAATATATCGAATGCCAAACTATGCAGGATGTACTATTTACATGGCATGGAGGAGAAACTTTGATGCGCCCTATCAGTTTTTATAAAAAAGCGCTTGCTCTGCAACAAAAATATGCCAATGGCAGAAGAATTGATAATACAATACAGACAAACGGAACATTATTAACTGATGAATGGTGCCGCTTTTTCAAAGATAATAATTTTCTAGTGGGAGTTTCTATCGACGGACCTCAGGAGTTTCATGATGAATACCGACGTAACCGTCAGGGAAGACCTTCATTCTATAAGGTAATGAAAGGCATCGAGTTAATGAAAAAACATGGTGTCGAATATAACGGTATGGCCGTTGTAAACGATTATAATGTTGATTATCCGATGGATTTCTATAATTTCTTTAAAGAAATTGATTGTCACTATATTCAGTTTGCTCCTATTGTTGAACGTCTGGGCTTTCATCAGGACGGAACGAAACTGACTTCTCCAGAGCAACAGGATGCCAACATCAAATTGGCTCCGTTTTCTGTTGACCCTATTAAATGGGGTGATTTCTTATGTGCTTTGTTCGATGAATGGGTCCAAAAAGATGTCGGTGACTATTTCATTCAGATATTCGATGCTACGTTAGCCAATTGGGTCGGAGTTCAGCCTGGAGTCTGTTCCATGGCTAAGACATGCGGTCATGCAGGTGTTATGGAATTTAACGGAGATGTTTACTCTTGCGACCACTTCGTTTTTCCACAATATAAATTAGGAAATATCCGTACAAAGACATTGACCGAAATGATGTACAGCAAAGAACAGTTACAATTCGGAGCAGACAAATACGAAAAGCTTCCACAACAATGTAAAGATTGTAAATATCTTTTCGCTTGTAACGGGGAATGTCCGAAAAACAGATTTATGCATACATCTAATGGTGAACCCGGATTAAATTATCTGTGTAAAGGCTATTACAAATATTTTGACCATGTAGCTCCTTTCATGGATTTCATGAAGAAAGAATTATTAGGAGAAAGACCACCAGCAAACATCATGCAACACGTAAAAATGGACAATGACAAACTAACATTGTTTTAATGATATGAATGAGACGAAACATTTAGCATCATGGCAGAAATGTTCGTTTACTTTGGAAGGAAAGACTTTTTCTGCTGAAATTTGCAGAAAAGGTCTTTTCAACTTTCAGGACGAAACGTACCATGATTTATTATTATTCCTGGAAGAGTGGTTCAATGACTCTCCAACCCTGATTGTTCACACTTCCGGTTCAACCGGTACTCCCAAAAGGCTGGAAGTTCGAAAAGAACAAATGATGAATAGTGCCCGACTGACCTGCGAGGTACTGAATCTTCACGAGAAAGACAAGGCTTTATTATGTATGCCACTTCAATATATTGCAGGAAAGATGGTTGTTGTTCGCGCTTTAGTAGCCGGTCTGGATCTGATTTATCGCAAACCCTCCGGACATCCATTGAAGGATGTAAACGAGCATCTGCACTTTGCTGCTATGGTTCCTTTGCAGGTGTACAATTCGTTGTCTGTTCCCGAGGAAACGAAAAAGCTGGGACATGTAGACAAGCTGATTATTGGAGGAGGCTCTATCGACCAAGATTTATCAAAGAAGCTATTACTTTTCTCCAATGAGATCTATTCTACTTACGGAATGACAGAAACTTTGTCTCATATTGCATTAAGACGATTGAACGGAGACAATGCTTCCGACAGATACAAACCTTTTCCTACGGTTGAAATTTCGGTATCGGAAGAAGATACTTTAATAATCAAAGCGCCACAAGTCTGCGATGAGATCCTAAAGACAAACGATGTTGTCAAGCTCTATCCTGATGGAACTTTCCAGATTATAGGGCGAAAAGATAACATAATTAATAGTGGAGGAATAAAAATACAAACAGAATGTGTAGAAAACGCACTACGTTCCATAATTTATGTTAACTTTGCCTTAACAGCAGTTCCACATCCCAAGTTTGGAGAAGCATTGGTTTTATTGGTTGAAAAAAAGGATATAGATCTGAATTCTTTGCATGATTCTGTGCAAAAGATTCTACCTAAAGTGCAACAGCCCAAACAAATCTGTCTGGTCGATTCCATACCTACAACAGAAACCGGGAAAATCAATCGGAAAGGATGCAGGGAACTTGCTTCTAAAATCGTTCATTATTAATCATTTAATCACATAGAAAGAGATGAAATATTTACCTATTGTAACTCTCTCTCTACTTTCATTAGCTTCTGTTGCTACTGCAGCCGATAAGCAAGAAAGTTGTCAGGTTTCACAAAGCCCGATATCAGAGAATCCGGCATATGCAGGTTACGACTGCATTACATTGTTGGACAGTACTGAGGTTTCTGTTCAATCTACTGGTTCCGGAACATTTGCCGTTTACAAAAAGTTCAAGGTACAGACTCCTGCAGGTGCTGTTGCCAATCACGTAATCAAGTACGACTATGATCCATTGACTGCTTTTGCGGAATTTGCGCAGGCTACCATATATCGTGCCAATGGTGATGTCGTAAATCTGGATGTTACTGCAGCATGTGATTATGCAGCCCCAGCTCGTGCCATTTATTGGGGAGCTCGCCAGATTATGCTCGAAGTGGGTCGTCTGGAACCAGGAGATGTTGTTGAATACAAGATTAACAAAAAAGGATTTACATATGCTTTACTGGCAGGGACACAGGAAGATGAATCCCGTTTTATCCCTCCAATGCGCGGAAACTTCTACGACATTGTTCCTTTTTGGGTAACCGAACCAACTGTCCGCAAGGTTTATAAACTGAATATCCCAATGGAAAAAGAAATTCAGTTCGAATTTTATCAGGGCACATGTGCTTCTTCCATGCATTATGAAAATGGAAGAAAAACATATGTTTTCAGTATTGATAACGCTCTCCCATCTAAAACAGAACCTAACATGGTGAGTCTTTTTGATGCAGCTCCGAAGTTGATGTTATCTTCTACCCCGGAATGGAAAGACAAATCTCTTTGGTTCAACAAGGTGAACGAAGATTACGGAAGCTTTGATCCTATTCCTGAAGCCCAAAAGAAAGTAGACGAACTGATCAAAGGCAAAAAGACAGAAATGGAAAAAATCGCCGTTCTAACTCACTGGGTGGCTGATAACATCCGCTATTCAGGTATTTCAATGGGTAAAGGCGAAGGTTTTACCTTACACAATCTGAAAATGAACTATACAGACCGTTGTGGCGTTTGTAAGGATATAGCAAGTACATTGATTTCATTTCTACGTATGGCTGGTTTCGAAGCCTATCCGGCAATGACCATGGCTGGCAGCCGTGTAGAAAAGATTCCGGCAGACCATTTCAATCACTGTGTGGCTGTTGTGAAACTTTCAAATGGAACATATACCCCACTTGATCCGACATGGGTTCCTTTCGTTCGTGAAGTATGGAGCAGCGCTGAACAACAGCAGAATTATCTTCCTGGCGTTCCTGAAGGCATCGATTTATGTCTGACTCCTGTTTCAGCTCCTGAAAACCACTATCTAAGATTAAAGGCTAACAACAAATTGGATGCCAACGGTACCCTTCGCGGAGAATTAGTCGTTTCGGCAGAAGGACAGACTGATGCCAGTATCCGTCGTCCATTTACAACCGGAATCCGTACAGAATGGAAAAATGCGATGGAACAACAGTTATTAGCTATTTCTCCAAAAGCAAAATTAATCAGTGTCAACTGGGGTAAAGATCCTTCAGACTATCAGGCTGCTCCTATTCATTTGGTATTTCGTTATGAAATTCCGGAATATGCAGTTAAAGGTAAAGAAGCCTTGCTTGTAAAACCAATGGTGATGAACAATCTTTTCAGTTCTGTCAAGTCTTTCCTTCGTATCAACACGAATCTGGAAAAACGTGAATTCGGATTTAAGGACGGTTGCTCAAGACTAGTAGAACAGGAAGAAACCATCCTGCTGCCTAATGGTTATACCATGGTCAATGAAGCCAAAGGTGATTCCAAAACAAGCGGAGCTGCAGACTTTGAAGGTTCGTTAAAGCAGGAAGATGGAAAGATCGTATTAAAACAAAAATTAGCGTTAAAGAAACGTGTTTACGAAGCATCCGACTGGTGTGGTTTCCGTTCTGCGGTAAATGCTTTCAAAACTTATGGAGATTATTTAGTGATTAAAAAATAAATCAAAAGTATACAGATATGACTAAAATATTCAATAAAATCATATTACTTCTATTCGCTATTGGAATGGCAGTATCTGTTTCTGCATCTCCAGAAGGTGAATACAAGAAACTTTCCAAATCATGGAAATTAAATGCGGACGGCAGTCAGGAATTCCATTACAATATGGAACTAAGTATTTATACCTATACTGCCATGAGAAGCCTTTATGGCGAATCTTTCATTGTTTATAATCCCGATTATCAAACATTGAAAATCAATTATGCTTATACCAAGCAGAAAGACGGCAATATTGTAAAAGCTCCGGATAATGCTTTTGTAAAAGTTCTGCCAAAAGCTGCTGAAAATGCTCCTGCTTATAATAAGCTGACAGAAATGGTTGTTGTTCATACTGGTCTGGAACTAGGTGCTACCATCTATTTTGATTATACTCTGACTTCCAAACCGGGCTATTTGCCTAAACTTGATATTTTCGAACTAATACAGCAATCAAGTCCGGTAAAAAATTACACTATTTCCGTTACTGCACCGGAATCAGAGGCTTTGTCTTATAATATTGCCAATCCTGATGTCAAGGCAAAAGTTAGTATCGAAAATGGCATGCGCACTGTCAGCTGGAATCTGAAGAATGTAAAAGCAGCATCACGTGCTCCTTTCGGAAATGTTGCTGCTGGTGACAAACAATATCTGGCTGTTTCTAGTTACAAATCTAATAAAGATGCTTTAGACGCTATCTGTAACCAATTCAATAAGGTGGGCGATATACCATTGTCAACTTTAGCAGAATCAATCACAGAAGGAAAATCTACTGAAACGGAGAAACTGCAGGCTATTCATACATTTATCATGAAACATTTTGCCCATAGCAAGCTTTCTCTTCACGATGCCGGTTATAAGATCCGTCCTGCTGAAGATATCCTTTCTTCGGCCTATGGAACAAAGACTGAATTAATCAATCTGATGTATGGTTTACTAAAAGCAGTAAAGATAGATGCTGAAGTTTGTGCCTCATTCCCTGTCAAACTGCAAGGGACTGTAGGTTTGTCTGCAGCAGATTTCTTTATCAAAGCAAAAGCCGATGGACAAACTTATTTATTATCAACAGACAAGGCATCCATGAATCAGGCTGGCTGGTTGGCAGAGAACACACTGGTGCTTAACAGTAACGGACAGGTTGCAGAATTACCGGTTGTTTCTTCAGAAGTAAATTATAACATATCTATGAAATTAAACGAGAACAACGTTATTTCAGAAATAAATGCTTCTGTACCAACAGCAATGGTTCCTTACAATGATCCCAAGGCTTCTTCTTTGACAGCTGGTGACAAAAATGCTTCTGTCATCCAGAAACAGAACTTTATTGAAGCGAAATTTGCAACGACATCAAAAGCTCAAGAACTTCCCGGTTATTTATTAATCACATTGCCTGAATCACCATCCAGTGCATCTCTCCGTTCTTATGCAGCATTGAACACTACACGCGATTGCAATTTATTCCTTACTTATGCTCCTGATGAAACTTATTCTTATACGATTGAAATTCCGGCAGGAATGGAGTTAAGTACACCAGTTGCAACAAAGAATATTTCGAATGCTGCAGGTGATTTCACTTTTTCTGTTAAACAAAACGGCAATAAAGTGGAAGTTAAACGAAGCATTAAAATAAAATCAACAATTATCAGTAAATCTTCTTATCCTGCATTCCATTCATTAATAGCAGCCTGGGTTAATGCAAACAACACTCAGTTGATGATAAAAAAATAATCTGTTTTTTTTATTATAATTCTAAAAGAGACACGCTCCGTACCAGGAACGTGTCTCTTTTTATAAAAGCAATTTGATAATGTAGTAATGCCCTTGATATAAAAGGCCGTTAAAAACTGATTATTTCTCAATTTATATAAAGATAATATTGTTATTTTGCTAATAATACTGTTCCTTTGCAATTGCAAATATGAATAGTATGGATATAAATCGCAAAGATTTTTATAAATCAGAAGGGAAAAACATTTCTGACTCGTTAGCTACCCTGAATTTTGCAAAGGACTGCCCTGTAACAAAAACCAAAACTACAGATGCTTCCTTTGGTCTGAACCATTTTAAAGTAAATAAAAGTGACTTGCAGAAAGTAATGGCTGTTGCTCTTGAAAAAGGTGGAGATTATGCCGATTTATTTTTTGAGCACACAATCAATAATGGTATTCAATTACAAGATGGAGCTGTTAATAGTGCACAATCCAATATTGATTTCGGTATGGGAGTGCGTGTTTTGTCAGGAGATCAGACAGGCTATGCTTATATTGAAAATATAACTCTCGAAGAAATGTTGAAAGCTGCTAGAACTGCTGCAAGAATAGCTGATTCTAACAATAAAATTCAAATTGCAAGCCTTACTGAAATCAAACCTTCTGCGAACTATTATAATGTTCAAACTTGTTGGGAAAGTTTTACCGTCAAGGATAAAATGCCTATCTTACAAAAATTGAATGATACTATTTTTGGATTAGACAGCAGAGTTCATAAGGTAAGAGCTTTTTTAAGTGATTCGACTTCTCATATATTCTTCTGTAATACGGAAGGACAAATGTTTTATGATTATCGTCCTATGTGTTCATTATCGGCCTTATGTATTATGGAAGATAATGGCAGAATAGAAAATTCCTACTCTTCTCGTTCCTATAGAATGGGAACTGAGTTTCTGACAGATAATCTCATTCATATTCTGGCCAAGGAAGCTGTTGAAAAGACTTCTATCCTGTTTCATGCAATCAAGCCAAAAGGAGGTGAAATGCCTGTTGTCATGGGTGCTGGAGGTTCTGGTATTTTATTGCATGAAGCAATCGGACATGCTTTTGAAGCCGACTTTAATCGTAAAAAGACATCAATATTCTCTGACATGCTGAACAAGACTATCTGCAACAAACATATTAACGTTGTAGATGACGGTACTATTCTATTTAACAGAGGTTCAGTAAATATTGATGACGAAGGTATCGAAGGACAAAAAACATATATCGTTAAAGATGGAGTTCTGACAAGTTATCTGCATGATAGAATCAGTGCCAAACATTATGGTATCCAATCAACAGGTAATGGTCGGCGTGAGAATTTCAGACAAATTCCTATTCCTCGTATGCGTGCAACATATATGGAAGCAGGGAACTATGACGAGGAAGAAATTATTGCATCTGTAAAAAAAGGAATCTATGCCAGCAGTTTCACTAATGGACAGGTTCAGATTGGAGCTGGAGATTTTACTTTCTTCGTTAAGGATGGTTATCTGATTGAGAACGGGAAATTAACTCAGCCTATCAAAGATATTAATATCATTGGAAACGGACCTAAAGCTTTGGCTGATATAACTATGGTTGGAAATAATTATAAGATGGACAATGGCACATGGACCTGCGGAAAAGATGGTCAGTCATGTCCGGTTACTTGTGGCATGCCTTCTGCGTTGGTCAGTAAATTGACTGTAGGAGGTGAAAACTAAGTAAAACTTATAAGAATGTATTAAGGAAATCATGATTACAAACGAGAATAAGGAACTGGCACAATGGGCTATGGATTTTGCCTTAAAAAATGGCTGCCAGGCATCAAAAGTTAGTTTATACGGAGGTTCTAGCACATCTTTCGAGATCAGAAATATGAAAATAGACCGATTACATAGAGCTTCAGAGAATTCATTAGTTATTCAACTCTATGTAGACGGCCGTTTTGGTTCTTTCTCAACCAATCGTTTGGATAAGGAAGAACTTGGTAAATTTATCAAAGACAATATTGATGCCACCCGTTATTTGGCAGAAGATAAAGCACGTACTTTACCTGACGAGAAGCGTTATTACAAAGGAGGAAATCCCGATTTACAGCTTATCGATCCCAACTTCGATAACATCCAGCCCGATGTTAAAAAAGATCTGGCACTAAAGACTTGCGAAGAAATTTTAGGTAAGGACAAACGTATCATCTCTGCATCGGCATCTTATGGCGATGAGAAAGACTTCAAGTATATGATAGCCAGTAACGGATTTGAAGGAGAGACATCTGCTTCCTCTTTCAGTCTGGTTGGCAGTGTGAGTATCAAAGGCGATGGAGATGCCCGCCCTGAATCTTTCTGGTATGATTCGGCCTTATACTATAAGGATATGGTGAAGGAAGGTATCGGAACCAAAGCTTTAGAACGCGTACTTCGTAAACTTGGACAAAGAAAAACCAAGTCCGGCCGATATGAAATGATTGTTGACAATATGAATTCATCTCGTCTTCTTTCTCCTATCATGGATGCAATTGACGGTGCAGCCATTCAGCAAAAAAATTCATTCCTGATAGACAAACTTGATCAGAAAATATTGGGAGATAAATTGACACTGAGAGATCAGCCTCATTTAATTCAAACCCCAGGAGCACGCTATTTTGATCATGAAGGTGTTGCTACAAAGCCTATGTCTATCTTCGAAAACGGAGTATTGAAGACTTATTTTATCGATACATACCGTGCCAATAAAATGGCTGTTGCCCCTACTGTTTCATCAGCTTCCATTCTTACGATGGATATGAGTAACAAAAATCTGGAGGCTTTGATTGCTGATGTTAATAAAGGAATACTGATTACCGGATTTAATGGTGGTAATTGTAATTGTACAACAGGTGACTTCTCATATGGTATCGAAGGATTTTTAGTAGAAAAAGGCAAATTGATTCAGCCTGTCTCTGAAATGAATGTGACAGGAAACATGTTAAACCTATGGAACCAGTTAGTCGAAGTAGGTAATGATCCTCGTTACTCATCAAGCTGGCAGATTCCAAGTTTACATTTCGAAGGAATTGATTTTAGTGGTTTATAAAATAATTTGATATGATACAAGCATCTATTACTGATTCTGAAAGAATCGAAAATATACATCCTCTCTTCAAACAGGCATTCGATTATATCAGGAATACTGATTTTTCCAAATTAGATGATGGTCGATATGAAATAAAAGGAGATGATTTATTTGTTAGTATTCAAAGTATTAACGGTAAGGCTGAATTGGATGCCGACGTGGAAATCCATAAGAAATATATCGATATACAACTTCCATTAGAGGGAGTTGAACAAATTGGGTGGATACCTACTTGTAATCTGAAAAAAGTAAAGTCTTCCTATAATGAAGCTAACGATATTGCCTTTTATGAAGAAAGACCAACAACATTGCTTCGAATCATTCCAGGGCAATTTGTTATCTTTTTCCCAGAAGACGGACATGCTCCAGGTATAGGAGACGGAAAAATTCGTAAAATAGTAGTGAAAATCAAATTATCATAGATTATCCGAACATCTTATATCTAAATTCAGTGATTCCGACACTTTCTTCTGCTTTAGAACGGCAGGAATCACTGAATCCAATATTTTTACTCTTGAACGATTATAAATAGAAGAATTACTCTCTGACCTCAAACAAAATACTTTTGCGATTTCCTTCTTCATCGATTAACGAAAGTATGTGATTTCCTGGCTCCAACAACTCTGCCTTTTGATGGATATGGCGTGTTTCTCCTAAATAGACATTATCCAGATGCCAATATATCGTTGCATCAGCACGTGTATGAGTGGCCCGCATAACAACTTTTTCTTTCTTTCCGGAAAATCCTTTTGGCTGATAAAGTACTGCGCCATGCTCTGGATACAATATGGCCATTTGCCTTGACTGATCCTCTTCGCATCCAGGTTTTAAAGGTGGAAGAGATTCATAATCTACGTGATAATTTTTATAATAATAGGCTTGAGCCGGAGGTAAAACGAACCATGACCGACTTTGCATCTGAGTAACAGATTCACATGAACTATTTACCCGGTACAGTCCATCGGAAGAAAGATGAATCAACTGATGAAAAGGACAAACTTTGGTAATAAGTCCCTTTCGGGGAATATAAACGGAATCGATCTGATCACATATCTGCGAAGCCTTGTAACCACTCCTCCTGCAAACTGGAACTAATTCCATTTCGTCGTAAGGCTTATCAAACCAGGAAGCATCTTGCAGCAAAGAAAATGTATCAAACAGAATCGGAGCAGCGTATCCTACTCCCGTCAATCCGCTTCTACCTTCACCTGAAGCATTTCCGACCCAGACTCCAACCACGTAACGAGGTGTAACACCTATTGCCCAGGCGTCTCGTCCGCCATAACTTGTTCCTGTTTTCCAGGCAACTTGTTTCATTGAAGAAAATTGTTGCCAGTCGGCTTCTTCTTCTGGACGATTCAGTCCGGACATGGCCTCGAACATAAACCAGAGAGATGCATAAGATAAGATCGATTCATCCTGTAGTCTGTCATCAGTAATAATTGATATCGGCTCTTTCTTCTTTACAGGAGCAACGGTCAACGGATGTAAATCATCCGGATCATATCTTCCATCATAATCACGATAATGATTTAACATTCTTGCCAAAGAAGCATACATCCCTGACAAATCCCAAAGAGTTCCTTCTGCTCCACCGAGAATCAGAGATGCTCCGTAATGTTCTTCCGAAAAACGAAGAGTAGTCATTCCCAATTTTTTCAGCAAAGTCATAAAACGACCAGTATTATATTCAGAAAGCATTCTGACAAGAGGTACATTTAATGAGCGCTCAATAGCTACATGAGCAGGAACAGCCCCATAAAAAGTCTTATTATAATTTTGTGGTGAAAAGCCATTTATATTAAGAGGAATATCCGATATCAATGTTGAAGGAAGTATCTGGCCGTCATTCAGCATTGCTGCATAAAGAAATGGTTTCAATATACTTCCGGTACTTCTTGGTGATGTTATCAGATCAACCTGATAACCATGTTCTTTATCAGACTGATGTCCTGTGACATTTCCGACATAAGCTAATGTTTCTCCTGTTTCAACATCCGCAACCAAAACAGCTGCATTATATATGTAATTCGAATGGTACTCTGCAACATAACGATTCACCAAATTCTGAACGCGTTGCTGTAGAACAGGATCCAACGTCGTAAATAGACGTTTCTGATCTTGATTTTCAGCAGACATTCTATCTAACAAATGTGGAGCGCCATCCGGCAAAGGAATCGGTTTATCAGGAAGTTGTTCCATACAAGCTAACTCAAATTCAGTCTGATCTAAAATACGCTCATCAAAAAGATCTTTTAAAAGACGATCACGTTTTTGTTTCAGTTCTGATCGGTTTCTTCCTGGATGAATCACTGCCGGTGAATTAGGCAGAACAGCCAATGTTGCATATTCGGCCCATGATAACTCAGTTACATCTCTTCCAAAATATCTCCAAGCCGCGGCCTCAATACCTACCACATTTCCCCCAAAAGGAGCATGAGAAGCATACAGACTCAAGATTTCGTCCTTGCTATATACCGTTTCAAAATATATCGCCCAAAGCATTTCTATCAGTTTCTGACCTACAGTTCTATTCTGATTTCCCCTTGCAATCCGAGCTAACTGCATCGTCAACGTACTTCCTCCACTAAGAATCTTTCTTTCGATTATATTGGTATGTAAAGCACGAGCAATAGCTAGCGGATCTATACCAAAATGATAATAGAATCTCTTATCTTCATAATGAGTCAGACAAACTGTAAATTTTTCAGGAATCTTTTTTCGAGCCGGGAAACGCCATTGTCCGTCAGATGCAATTCTTGCTCCTAATAATAGATCGGATGTATGATTTGATGTGTAAAGTAGTGTGGAGTAAGGTTTCGAAAACAATGGACTGGGAACCCATAATCGCATGACACACCAACATAATATTAAAAGACAGGAAAAGAATATTATTCCATATCCTTTTCCTGCCACATATTTCTTATATGTTGATGTATGATCAGACATAATTATCTTCAATAACCCGTGACTGGACTATCTTGGATCCAGGAGGAATACTATGAGTCAGCCAAATGTTTCCACCTATAGTAGAACCTTTTCCAATAGTAATACGTCCTAAGACAGAAGCATTCGAATAAATAGTAACATCATCCTCTATAATTGGATGACGAGGAACGTCTAATGGCAGACCTTCAGCATCAAGAGTAAAATTCTTTGCTCCAAGAGTTACACCCTGGTACAATCGAACATGATTTCCTATAATAGCTGTCTGCCCGACAACAATTCCTGTTCCATGATCCATACTGAAATATTCTCCGATACAAGCTCCCGGATGAATATCTATTCCTGTTCGAGAATGAGCCATTTCAGTTATTATTCGTGGTAATACAGGAACACCAGATATAAATAACTCATGAGCCACACGCTGATGCAACATAGCATATATCGCAGGATAACAAAAAATTATTTCACTGACACTTTTAGCTGCAGGATCGCCATCTAAAATTGCTTTTATATCTGTAGATAATAAATATTTCAGTTTAGGAATCTGATTGACAAAAGAAACAGCCAGTTCTGAAGATTTTTGTTTCAACAATACTGGATTCTCATCGGATTCGAAACACAGACTATTATAAATCTGTTCCTGCATCAAATCGAAAATCTTTTCCAGATAAACCCCCATATAATAAGATAATGACTCGCTCCCCATATTCTGAACATCATCAAAGAATCCAGGAAAGATTACGGAACGTAACAAGGTCATTACCTCTTTTATCTTAGCAACTGAAGGCGATGGCTTTTGGTGCAAAGGAATATATTTATAATCCGACGAATCGACATCAGACAATATCTCTACATTCTGCTGTATTTGTTTTAATATTTCATTTCTTTCCATAATATACAGCATTTTATTTATCCCACAGAGGAGAATATTTTACAAAATCCTTTGAACCGGTTGTTGTTCCTATGTAAAGATAAGAATCAATTGAAAACATAAAAATACTATTTAAGTTATCTGCATGAATCTTTGACTTTAAAGAAGTATTCATTTTCGACCAGACATCCTCTTTAGGCTCATAGGTCCACATGTCCAAATTAGTATCTAAAACATAAATTCTATCTTTTGTAGCAGTTCCTGTAACAATACCCGCAGCTTTAGTCGGACATTGTGCACGTTCATTCCATGAAGTCATATTCTTCGAAGACCATAGACTTTTACTATAAGAATCACCCGACAAACTATTTCCTGTTTTACCAAGTCCAACGAATGTGATGGAATCACCCAAATTCACAACGACACTACCAAATTGTTTTTCCGGGAATACTCCGACTTTACTCCAAGACTCTGTCCAGCCCGAGAACTTGATAATTTCTGAATTCAAACTATCTTTAGTAGCACCGCCAAAGAAATATGTCTCGTTTTCTATAGAAACAGCAGATGCGTCATATAATGCTACTTTTAACTTCGAATTATCCAATTCTTTCCAATTATTATTCTCCATTGAATAATAGGAGAAAGCACTACTGACCTCATTCAAATCATCTATACCTCCCAAATTCAGGATAGAAAAGTCATTTAATTGAACGCAACATGCACCCTTTGTCGCAACGATAGTAGAAGCTTTACTTTGCCATGTATTTTTCACAACATCATACCCAAACATCTGAGAAGATCGTTTTCCTCCCAAATCACCACCAATAACATATCCTGATTTATGAGCGACACAAGTTGAAGCATCAGATACTGACGCACCTGGGAAAGAAGGCAATTTTGTCAAAATCTTTGGAGTTTCTACTTTTTTCACTTGTCCATATGAAGTCGACTTTAAATTAGTTGCATAAGCACGTACGTAATATGTTTTGGAACCTTTTAGATTAGGGATAACACCAGATATTATGCTATCGCCCTTATACACTTGAATTTTATTATTAGTAACCGTAGGTTCAATTGTTTCCCCCCAACAGAATCCGGCTTCAATTATTTCACTTTCACCTTTATCTTGAATCACACCACTTACCTTCAATCCGTCAACTGTTAGATCGTCATTTTTTATATCATCTGTAGTAACTGTCGGAGCCTGACTCATTACAACAAATTGTAATGCATCACCATCATTATAAGAAATGCCAAATGAATTCTTTGCGTAGGCACGAACATAATAAGGAGTCTGTTGCTTCAATGATTTTAAAGTTCCACGCAAAACAGAGTCATTACTCAACGTACATATAAGTTTAGTATCCTCTATGGTCGGAATTTTATTTGTTTCACTATAACAAAAACCACATTCTTCAATTTCAGTTTCTCCTGTTAAATCCAATACAGCTTCTAAAGTAGCAGAAGTGTAATCTCTTGATTTTAATTTAAACGAAGTAAAACCAGGCTTACCATCTATTGTTTTGAAACTTTTCTCCTCTCCTGTAAAACGTCCAAACGAATTTTCTACATAAGCACGAACATAATAAGTGGTAAGAGGTTTTAATTGTGATATCACCTGGCTGAAAGAGTCTACTTCCATCGATATAACATATTTCTTTGGTGTTGAATCCTCCGGTTTCGTTGATAACAAAATACCCCTTTCTTTTATTTCGCCTTCACCCCTATCAATTATTTTACCGCCACAGACAAAAGAAGAAGCCTTGATATCTCTTGGGTTAAGTGTCTTTACAATGCCTAATCCTGTTGTAGTTGTAACACATATTTCATCTCCATAACCTGTTCCTTTTTTATTGGTTGCATATGGACGAAGGTAATATTTACTATTTTCTTTCAAATTATCAGCTATTGCAGTAAACTGCCCTAGTCCATCTCCTACAGACTTCTTTTCATCAGTATCTATAGTTGGTTTTGATTCTAATCCCCAACAAATACCATAACTTTCAACAGAAACACCATTTGCACTTGTTACTTCTGCTTGGATAGTAATGGTTGTAGCTGTACGTTTAATTTTATATTCATCAGAACTCCCTGTCAATAAAACGACTTCAGGCTCTTTAGCATTTTTAATATCTCCAGACATGTCTGGATCTTCCACACATCCAGAAAAGAAAAGAGAACTTGCTCCCAATAGGAACAAGAGATAATTTATATATTTATTCATTACAAATCTCCCCATTAAAAGAAAACACCTAATCCTGCATTTAAATCAACATATTTAAAATTGATTGTACTACAACCACCACTAAAAAAGACAGGACCAAATTTCAACATTACATCAAGATCAGCAGCAACTCCATTATACGAAGCATCCAAATGCTTCGCCCATCCTGTATCGACATCTATTGCGGTTTGCGGATCTACTGTTTTATATTCATATAACATGGTTCTTTTTCCATACCCGAAGCCAAGAGAGGTGTATAACCAATTCGTACATTTTACGACCAGACCTCCAGTTACAGCATAAGAATTTTTTTTCTTTTCATTCGTAAAATAATATGTTTTGTCAGAATCTAAACCAATCAATTCACCCCCATGCTGATTTGTACATTCTGAAGTATATTCATCAAAAGCCATGTTCGTTTTGAATCGAGCATACCAACCAATATAACGTCCTACACCACCGATAGTCAAACCGAAAGGCGCTTCGATTGCATAATTATAGCCAACAAAGAAATCCATTCTTTTAGGGATATATCTGTCTTCTGAAGTATTTGAAATATATTCAACAGGTTTTCTTAATTGTATTAATTTATTTTTCCAATAATCAGCCAACTCTTCACTCTTTGATGCACCTATTCCTTTTTGATAATAAACGATAAGTTGATGTATAGCGGTTGTATCTTTTTCTGTTCCGCGTACATTTAAACAATTCAAACATTTATTCATCAAGCTACGCATAGAAGGGCGCATTTCCTCATTCTGAAGCCAAATCATTGTTAATTTATCAATGCTATAAGCATCACAATATGAGACACCTTCCTCAAACCACATTTTTGCATCTCGGAAATCCTTTCGTCTCAATGCATCATCACCTTTTTTATTATATTCCGTCTGTTGTTGTCCCCAGATATTTAAAGGGAACAGGATACAACATAATAATATCCAATATGTTCTCATAATTTATCAATAATATGTAGCACCTTTTGTTACTAACGAACCATTTGATGCATAAATATCATATAAATTATCTTCACGTTCAAAGGCTCTACCATTATCAGTTTTTCCAACGCTCAAATATTTACATGGTATTTTTTCATTACCTTTTTCATCAATAGCCCCATATCTATTGTTTGACTTCTTTCGAACAATTTTGAAAAGGCCGAATGGCATTTTCTCTTCATATAGAGCTTTCCTTTTTGAAATATTTATTTCTTCTATTTTTTCATCACAAGAAAATAATAATCTCATGACTTCCTCTGTAATCTTCTGATCTTTGGCCAAAGTAAAATCATTTTTAGCTCCAGAAAAATCTTTTTCCTTCATCTTTTTTTTACCTGAAGCCAATAAACGATTATAAAACTCTTCCGTCTCTTCTACAGATGGAGTTAAAGATACATTTTTTTCTTCAATTTTTACATCCGGAACTTCATCCTTTTTATTTTTAAGAGATTTCGCCGCTTCTATTTGATTTTTATTTAATGGACTTTTTTCAGCTCCTGCTACTTCGAGCTTTTTCTCAATTTTCTTTTTAGGTTCCTCCTTTTTGAGGACATTCTTATTTACGATCTTCTTTGCTATCGGTTCCGCCTTAACGTTTGTTCCTGATTTCTCTGTCGAAACTTTATTGTCAGCAATGTGATCTTTATCCAGAACCAAATCTTTTGATATGACAGGCTTGTTCTTCTGGTAATAATAAATACCACAGACACTACCAAGCACAGCTAATCCGGCTGTAACTGCCATGATCTTAACGACAGGAGATTTTCTCTCTTTACTCAACTTTTCTTTTGAAACAGATTCTGGAATATCAACAATTGTTTCGTCATTATCATTAACCGTTAATGAAGAATCAGTATATAACAATGTCGTTTCATCCTGCTGGTTTTCTGCAGATGTGGATATTAAATTATTCTTAACAGAATTATTTTCCACATCTTTCGGAAAAGTCAGAGCCCCCATCATTTCTGCAACAGACTGATATCTATTGGCAGGAATTATCTCCATAGCTTTTAATATAACAGACTCTGTCTTTTCAGAAATTGCAGGATTTATTTCTCTAGGATTAACCAGGGGACGAGTTGCTCGCAAAATAGACTCTGTCGGGATTTTACCAGTCAGTAAATTATAAATCGTAGCTCCAAGAGAATAGATATCAGGACAAGGAGTAAACGATGACATGCCTTCGTTATCATACTGTTCTATAGAAGCA
This sequence comes from Parabacteroides sp., assembly GCA_020026285.1. The sequence continues at coordinate 20,867 of JAHHQS010000021.1, forward strand.
AACCCTTTTGATAAAGTCAACATAGTTGTACTCGTTTCCTGTTCGCCAACATCATACCTTTTACTCACACCAAAATCAATTAAACGAGCATTATTATTCTTATCTATGATAATATTGCTGGGCTTAATATCTAAATGAAGGATATTTTTTTGATGAACAAATTGTAAAGCATCCCCTATTTGATGAATATATCGCAACACTTCATTTTCAGGCAAAGTTCCTTCTTTTGCCAATTTATCCTTTAAAGAACTACCAGCAATATATTCCATTGCAATATAAGCTGTATTATTTTCTTCAAAGACCTCTAATACGTTTACGATATAAGGATGATGAACTTCAGAAAGGATTTTGGCTTCTTTGATAAGTTTTTCCTTAAATTTATCGAATAAAAGTTTTCCAGTATCTGAATGGACTTTGACCAAATCGGATTGAGGATCTCGGACACAATAATCCTTAAAGAAATATTCTTTGATACACACAGGCACTTCCGTTCTCATAGCTCCAAGAGAACCTTTTACCTCTGTATACCATATTCCTTTATACGTTATTCCGAAGCCTCCTTGACCTATAACTTCGTTCAGTTTGTATTTTCCATTTTGAAGTAGATATCCTTTTGGCAAATTCATAAAACAACAAATTTTCAATCTGCTTTATTTGCCAAAATTACGTTTTTTATATAAAAGAATAAAGGAAAGAAAGGAAATTTTGCTTTAGATTTTCTGTTTCCTTTACAGATTCTACTGGTATCAGGGTGAAAGAAAAGTTATCCTTACTACATAATGAACACTTTTCTACAATTTTTTCTTTTTTGTTTTCAAGAGATTCTTTAACGGAGAATAAATTTTCGAGTTCCTGATTAGTATAGCTTTCGATTACACCATCAGTACAAAGTAATATCAAATCTCCTTCCTGAATATCTGTAAGAACTGTAACATCTGCTTCTGTCGGACGTTTACTTCCCTGAATAGCTCGTAATATTATATTTTTTTGAGGATGTTTTATTGCTTCCTCTTCTGTAATCTTCCCCAGTCTGACCCAGGAATTAACTAACGAATGATCTTCCGTTTGATACAATATTCTCCCTTTTCTAAGATGATAGATTCTACTATCACCAACATGAGCTATTACAATGGAAGAAGACATTACATATGCTAAAGTCATTGTAGTTGCCATTCCTAATGCTTCGGGATGTTCTGTAGTATAAGAATCAAAACATGTTTCTACATATTGTATCGCTTTATTAATAAAAGCTTTGTCAGGATTACCCTTCAGGAATGTCTTAAAAAAAGAACTGATTACATCGCAAGCCATGGAACTGGCTATTTCGCCCCGACTTGCTCCCCCCACTCCGTCGCAGACCAAAAATAGTTTATCGGTAGATGAAACTATCTCCGGCAGAGGATAAACACTATCTTCATTATTATTTCGCCTTCCTTTATCACTTACCGTCAAAGGTCTTCCTAAAGTTATACTCATAGCTTAACAATTTATAGGTTAAAACGAAGGATGGTATGACCTATGATAATTTCATCATTATCATTCAACACCACTTTCTCTCCTGGTTCTAAATAGTTGCTATTATATAACGTATGATTCTTGCTATTATTATCTGAAAGGAAATGTTTATAACCCGTATGATCATCTTTCTTTACTTCTATTCGGATATGCTCACGGCTCATCGAGCGATCAGTAGTTTCTATCTTGATATTGGCATTCGATGCAGAAGATTTACGACCAATAATATAAACGCCTTCCAACAGGGCGAAATGTTGTTCAGGAGTATTGGCATCGCTTATAACAGTCAGGTTTCCACAATGCTGAACCACTGGCTGAATAAGAACAGTTTCAGAATCTTCTGAACCATTCTTTTCACCAGTAACAAGAGATACAGGTATAGCTTTCTTGCAATTGGGACATTTGAAGGAAGTAATTCCGAGGGGAAGTTTCCCCTCGTCTACTTTCAAACCGACACGACAATGTGGACATTTAATTGAAATCATAAGATAAATGAGATATCAGATCCATCAACATCTATAGAAAAACAATCGTCCATAGTATCATCTGAATCAGACATAATCGTAACATCATCTGATAAAGTGATAAAGTCAGAACCATCGATCGGCGTATCTTCGAGCATTACAGCATCCAAGATACCTTCATCTCCATCTACATCCAATACCACAGCATCCGATAGTAAAGGCACATCCTCACTATTGTCAATGGTAACGAATGTATAATCATTCTCCTGCATAATACTATCCCTTCCTCATTAATTATATTTTTATCCCTATGCAAAAATAAGAAATGGGAGTATTATAACAATGGATATTTACTTCAGATAATCAAACGATTGGGTTTTATGTACAAAAGGTGGTGTTTTCTTATACGAACTACTTGGTTACCCATTTAGCCTGACAAGAGGGATTAGGACAATGTTTTCTGTTTTGAAGAGACTCCCAGGGGATATCGCCTAAAAAAGTTCCACACTTTGGACAGACATAATCTATTTTAAATTGATTGGTTAATTGTTGAAGCTGCTGAGGTATTTTTGCTGATTGCCGGGCTCCCATATAGATACCGATAACTGGTGCCAAAACTGTAAATAACAAACTAATCAAGAACCATCCTCTATTACCTTCACCTGCAAAAGTGACAACCAGGCCGATTATACCTGGCAAAGCAAAAGGTAAAGATTGGAATAATCTTGTTTTGAACTGGTTGGATGATTGTATTCTAACTTTCTCACGTGTATAATCATCGTATACCTTCTTTAAGGCATCAAACTCCATACTATAATCATTCTTACACTTCAAAGCTGCACGGAAATCCAGTTCATAATCTTTTCCAAGAAGAATCGTATCAGCGGGAGTAACCTTTTTTCGAACAATCTGAACGCCATTCACATAACTACCATTGGAAGAATCCAGATCTTCAAGGAACCAGCATCCTGCTTCATCTTCAACCAAGCGGGCATGAAATCTGCTGACATGAGGATTATTAACAACAAAATCATTGCTTTGGGCTTTTCCGATTGTGATAGTTATCATAATAAAATTCCTGTTTAAAATTAAAAACCTTTTTCAACTTCTTTTTCCAAAGATTCCTTCAACTGCTTCAAGGGATCTTTTGAAATAACCAGTTCCCTAGGTTTACCTTCTTGAGTTAATAATAATAATTTCTGTTTAGGCAAATTTATTTGTAAAATATGATTTTTATTAATAATATGACTCTTTCCTACTCTTACAAGTATATCATTACTTTCTGCCACTTGTTTTTCTAACAATTCTTCAATCTTACCTATATTGATAGCAAAAGTAAATTGAATACCATTCGATAGTAAAAGTTTTGTGTAATTTCTGTCTGCTTCAAAATAGAGAATCTGACCAATCTTTATACGAAGAAGTTCATCTCTAGTTTTAATCATTAGATATCGGTCCATTACCTTTAAATTTTACTGTTTTGTAAAACAAATATACTACTTTTATTTTAAAGAATTAAAGTGTATCTTAAAAAATCTGTGCCCGGCAATCTTAGTCAGACACAGATTTTATAGAAAACTCTTTAACAATTATTATCGAATATCAAAAATCATGTATGCAATACCAATAGAGGAGTATCTGTATGGAACAACATACGTTTGGCAATACTTGGATTAAGAATTCTTGACAAGATATTCCGCCTGTAAGTTGTCAAAGCAATCATATCAATATTCTTATCTCTTACAAACTTTTCAATAGCAACAAGCAAATCTCCATCATCTAATACAGTATGAGTTATATTAGCATCTTTGTAATGTTGTTTGAAATAGTCTTTTGCACCTGTCAATCGGATTTCATTCCAATCGTTTCTACTTGTTGAGATATTAAATAAATGGATATTAACGTCATAGCCTTTCATAATATCCATAAATAAATCAAAGGCTATCAAATCTCTTTGACTGAAAGAGGTTGCAAAAGCGACATTCTTCATATCTGAAAGGTTAGTAAATGGAATATTCTCAGGAATAGCCAATACCGGAATCTTATTCATCTCGATTACCTCGCCTGTCACACTTCCTATCAAATCAATATCCTTCTGATCCTTTCCACGAGTACCCATTACAATCAAATCGGGATGATATTCTTTGCTATAAGCCAATATCACCTCTTCAGGTAAACCTTCACGTAATGTATAATAGAAGTTCACAGCAGGCAGCTCTTTCTTTTCTATCATTTCTTCAAGAGTCGTACACATTGTATTCATATCAGCCTGAACACGCTCCAGCATCTTACGTGAGCTTTCCTCGTTGGCCTGATAAGCCATCGTGTCACCTAAAGGAATTGCAGATGGGAAATACGGACTGAAATAAGCATTCAGAATCATAACTTCGGCATCCACTTTTGCAGCAAAATTAATGGCAATCTCACAAGCTTTCAATGAATAATCAGAAAAATCAACAGGAACTAATATCCTCTTCCCCTTTGCACTAATTTCAGAATCAGGTTCAGGAGATTTCTCCAAATTGGTATCCTCTATAATACGTAATGCATGGGGCAAATCACTTTCTTTTATTCGAACTCTCACACCAGCAGAAATGACTGGCTGAATTTGATTTACATTGTGAATATAAACCTCTATACCTTCTGATTCAAGAATCATCTTTAACATCTGAGCTTTTTCGTAGGTATGAATTGCTAATGTTACCAATTTTTCTTCCATATTCAATTCGTTTTAAAAAGTACAACTAATCATCAATTTCAATACCATCTTAACAAAATATCTGGGGAAACAGATATCAAGAGGAGTGAAAATCTGTAAATATAAATCCCAAGGCAATCTATCTCTATAAATAACCTTGGGACTACACAAATAATAAGAAGAATGCGATTAAAATTTACGCTTCAAGTGCAGCTTCTTCTTTGCTTTCTGCAAGAATCTGCTGTGCACGATCTAAAATTGTTGTATCATCTAATACTACTAAACCACCTTCAGGACCTGGTTCGATGTGAATACCACAACTCTTACCTTCCTGGAAATTTTGTCCACCAAAATAATTACGTACTGTTTCAACAGAAATACCAAGCTCATCAGCAATACGATGAGAAGAACCATCTGGCAGACTATCTTTAATCTTACGAAGTTCGTTAAATGTAATTGTCTTAGGCATGATTATTAGTTTTAATAGTTATACTTTTGTTAATTATTATACCGCTAACTTATACAATTTGTTTGAAAGGTCCAAACATATTGTTAAAAATATCACTTGTAAATAATATGTTTAAGGACATATATACATATTTGTCATCTTATACTATTACATATCAATCATATAGAGAGGAAATACAATTAGCGACCGATTTTATAATTCCTTTCAACGAAGAATTGGCACCAACATGCCTGAAAAGGATAACAGGATAACAAACATTATCCAAATAACTAACGTTATCATATTTATTCTTTTCGTTTCGTACAATTCCGATGTGGATGTAACGAAAGGATATACGGAAGAGCTCAAGAAGCGCTTACGTCCCCATACATATATTCTATAAGCAAGATATCCGAAGAACAAACCAGCTAAAATACCAGGTATTATATCCGAAATAAAGTGCACCCCCAAATAGATTCTTGTATATGCATTAATCGTTGCCCACAAAAAGATAGAAAATCCGAACAGTTTGTTTCTGAAAAGAAGAGTCATAAACATGGCAAAGCCAAATGCATTTGCCGCATGACTTGAGATAAAGCCATAACGGCCGCCTCTATAATCAAAGACTGTCTGAACGACATTCATAAAATCAGGATGGTGAGTCGGACGAAAACGATGAAATAAGGGTTTGCAGAATCCAGATGCAAACTGATCACAAAAAAGGATTGTCAATCCTATACCTAAAAGGACAAAGACTACTTCCTTCCAGTTCTTTTTATACGCCAAAACCGCAATAATAAATACGGCTAACGGCAGCCAGACCGCCTTTCCCGAATAAAGCCACATAACTTCATCCCAGAAAGGAGTATGGTTGCCGTTAAGCGTCAAGAACAAATCTCGTTCTAAAACCAATAATTGTTCTAACATATTTTCAAATCTTTTCGATATCCTTACTTGGCATCCAGCCAATGTTTCCGTCTTCCAATTCCACTTCACTCCATTCGCCTAAAGTACTCGTCACAGTTACTTTTGTTCCTTCATGAAGTACAACCAAGTCTGTTCCACTAATATCCGGAGAACTTTTGACTGTCACGGTCGGTGCAAAAACGATTGCTTCCAGATGATTATCCAATTCGTTCTTTTGACTAAAGCCAAAGATATTCGACAAGATGACTATTAGAAATAAAACTATTGCCGAATAAAATCCGACCTGTTTAAAACGTCTGATCTTTGAAAAGAAGAACAATACCAGACAGAAGATAAACAAGATAAAACAGACAATGCCAATCGTACCCCAGGTATCGGCACCAGCCATATTCCGAACACCGATAAACCAGTTTGTCAGGAAGAAATGACCTATTGGTTCAATCTTATCGACAGCTCTGCCTTTTGCCATCTGCAAATTAAAACGAATATCTTTATCTCCCGGATCCAAAAGCAAAGCTCTTTCGTAATTCAGAATAGCAGGAGCTATTTTACCACTTTTATAATAGGCATTACCCAGATTATAATAAATAGCAACTGATTCTCCGTTGTTTTTAAGCAATCCTTCATACAACTTAATGGCTGTTTCATAATCTTCTTTGGTATAAGCCACCTCCGCCTCTTTTATAGAAGCATCCTGAGCAAAGACAGGCCATACCAAACACTGAATCAGGATTACAAGCCATAATGATTTAATATATGATTTCGTTCTCATCTTCTTTACTTTTTAATGGTATTTTCCATATTTCCAATTGCATCAACAGTCTGTTCATACAGTTTATCCATTTCTTCAGAACCCTGAGATGGAGCATATCTGGCAAATTCACAAGTATTCAATATATCCATGAATGTTTTAGTCAAAGCTGCATCAACACCATATTTGGCAAGCTCTACTTCCACATTGTCTTTGGTCAGTTCAGCCAATGGTATATTCAATTTATCACTCAGATAACCCCACAATGCACGAAGTATTTCCTCATAAAATGCCTCCTTCTTATTTTCTTTAAGGAGTTTGCCTGCATTCTTCAAACGTTTGACAGCTATCTTATTGGCTTTCTTGGTACGAACACGGGCCATATCCGAATTCTCCTTAATCTGTTTACGATAAACAATAAAGAAAATCACAAATAAGATCAGAGGAACGATATACGACATAAAGTATGCAAATGAGCCCAAGAACAAATCGTCTCTATTTTCAACAAAATGAATTCCTTTTGTCTTTAAGAAGCGAATATCCTGTCCAAGATATTTAACAGACTCCTTGTTTGAATAATTTGAAACAGCTGGAGCTGCTGTAGTACCTTCCTCACCTTTTTCCACATGCAATTTGAATGCTTTTGAAGACAGAGTCTTATAAGCATTCGCTTTAGTATCAAAATAAGAGAACTGGATAGCAGGAATCTCAAAATCACCGCCATATCTCGGAATTGCCATATATTCAATAGTCTTGCTGCCTGAAACACCGGCTGTAGTTGTTTTGATATCCGATTCCACCTTCGGATCATATATATCAAAGTCGTTCGGGAAGGCAACTTCCGGATTCTTTACAAGCTTTAAATTACCATTACCAGCAATTTTAACCTTAACCGTTACTGCTTCATTAGCCTTTAAATGATCCGTGCTGATATCCGCATTCATTGTAAAGTTTCCAACAGCACCAGAGAATGAAGAAGGTTTGCCCGAAGGCAAAGGCTTCACGTTGATTGTAGCCGGCTGAGAAACCAGCTCCTTACTTACATCCCGATAAGAATCGAAGAAATCATCGAATATACTACGAACCTTTTGAGGCGTTGAGATACGGATCACAGCATCAAAAGTACCTTTTCCTATTGTCAACTTTCCTGAGCGCTGAGGATACAATACCACCTGTCTCAGATCTACAGTAAAGTAATTACGATCTTTGTAACGATCCTGCATCCACTGCTTGTTAGGCAAATCTATCTCCTGAGCCAGGAATCCTTCAAATTCAGGGAACTTGGCACCATTAATCTGACACGTACGAGCGGCATACAACTTAAATGTCACCAAGAATCCCTCCTGTTCATAAACATCCCTTTTAGAAACGATCATACGAACAAAGAAATCATCATTACTAATAGAAGTTGAACTTTCGCTTCTTGCAGCAGCCGATTTTCCGGATTTATCCGGAGGAAGGACTTTGATGGTTAAACTATTTGATGTATAGTTCGCATTCTTTACCTTGATAGTAGCCGGAGCAATTGTAAAAGTTCCTTCTTTTTTAGGCATCAGAATGTAAGTATAACTTACAGTAGTCTGACTTGAACTTTTTCCATTCACCCAACTATTACTATATGATGTAGATTGCGAAGGTCCCATTAGTACATCGAAATCCGACATTTCCTGTACCCTCAAATCTTTTCCTTCTGCATTTACAATAAAAGTCAGACGGAACTGCTCGCCCATCACAACCGATTGAGGAGCTGTAGCCTTAAACGATATCTGATCAGCAGCATCGACTGTCCAACCTAAACTCATCAGCAGAAAGAACAAGAAAAAACATTTTCTCATCATTCCTGTAGTTTTAATATTTAGCTGTTTTACCATTGTTTATTCGTTTTACGACGTTGTTGCTGTTGTGCCTGCTGGGCTTTCTTCACTTTTTCTTGCGTGTCTTTTTCATCCTGCAAGAAAGCATCCAGCATCTGCTGAGCATTATCTTTACTCATCTGCTCATTCTGCTGCTGTTGTTCCTGAGTCTTGTTCTGTTTCTGATCATCAGGTTTCTGCTGTTGCTTCTGTTCCTGCTGATCCTTGTTTTCCTTATCCTCCTTCTTTTCCTCATTCTTCTTATCCTGGCTCTGATCCTGATTTTGCTGATCGCTCAACAATTTCTGAGCCAAGGCCAGATTATAACGAGTTTCATCATCAGAAGGATTCAAACGTAAAGACTGCTTGTAAGCTTCAACGCTCTTCCCATAATCTTTACCCTTCATGGTTATGTTTCCAAGATTATGAAAGATTTCAGCCAGACGAGCTCTTCCTTCAGGAGTTTCTTTCAGTTTAGCTTCCTGACCAACCAATAACTGATATTGCTCAGCAGCCTCCTTCAATTTCTCCTGTTTGTATAACGAATTACCCAGATTGTAGGTACCCTCTATCGAACGAGGATTTACATCCAGGCTTTTACGATAGGCTATTTCAGCTTCCGTATATTTCTCCGTCTTGTACAGCTCATTACCTTCGCGTACATGTTTACGCTCGGCTTTCTGTGCAAAAGCAGATGACAACATACTTCCTGAAAGTAGTACCATACCGCATATAACTGATTTCCTTACAGACTTCATTTGATTAAAGATTTAAGAGAATAACTTTATCTTTCTGAAAACACGATTCTTACGATCAAGAGTCAGAACCTCTGCGATTAAAAGAATTAAAGCGATCCAGGCCAATACCTGAAACTGCTCGTCATATTCAGAATAGACTTTGCTATCCATTTCTGTTTTATTCATCTTTTCAACCTCTTTCTGCAAAGCACGCAATGCAGAATTTGTATTATCAGCACGAACATACATTCCACTTCCGGCTGCAGCAATTTCCTGACACATCTGTTCGTTCAGTTTAGTGATTACTACATTACCTTCGTTGTCTTTCATGAAATTGTTAGCACTTTCCACTGGTATAGGAGAACCTTTCGGATCACCAATACCGACAATATTTACATGGATACCTTTATCTGCAGCCATCTTGGCAGCACCAACAGCATCATCTTCATGGTTCTCTCCATCTGTGATCAAGATAATCGCCTTGTCTGATGTCTCATTCGGTGTAAACGAACGGGCAGCCAGATTAATGGCAGCACCAATCGCCGTACCCTGTGTAGATATCATATCAGGATTAATAGATGAAAGGAACATCTTTGCTGAAATGAAATCGGATGTAATTGGCAGCTGAGTAAACGCATCACCAGCAAAAACAATCATACCCACTTTGTCGTCAGACAAGCCATCAGTCAATTTGGCCAGCATCTGTTTTGCTTTTGCCAATCGGTTTGGTGCTACATCTTCAGCCAACATGGAATTGGAAACATCCAGACAAACCATGATTTCCACCCCCTGGCGCTTGACGGTTTCCAACTTCGAACCGAACTGTGGACCTGCTATTACAAATATTACTAATGTGATCGCGGCAAAAGAAAGCCAGAACTTCAGATGTTGACGTTTCATTGAAACATCGGGCATAAGCTCAGCCAAAATTGCCGGATTACCATAACGCTTAATCGCTTTCCGCTTACGAATTACCGCATACAGATAAAAGACTACCAATGCAGGTAAAACGAATAGCAGATATAAAAATTCCGGATTTGCAAAACGAAACATAACTTTCTGTTTTTATGGAATATTTCTTAACACTGTATTTCTCAATAAGACTTCGACCAATAGCAAGACAAACACTAATATTGCCCAGTTTTTGTATTCTTCCTCTTTCTTACTGAATTCCTGAACACTAATCTTTGTCTTTTCCATTTTGTCGATCTCTGAATAGATTTCCTTCAAGCTTGAATTATCCGTTGCACGGAAATATTGTCCACCTGTAGTAGAAGCAATCTGTTTCAATATCTGCTCGTCAATTTCGACAGGTATATTCTGATATTGAACGCCAAATGCTGTCGGAATTGGATAAGGAGCCTCTCCTTCCGTTCCAACACCGATTGTATAAACTCGTATACCAAAAGTCTTTGCAATTTCGGCGGCAGTAACCGGAGCGATTTCTCCTGAATTGTTAACACCATCGGTCAACAGAATGATTACTTTCGACTTTGCCTGACTATCTTTAATACGACTTACGGCATTAGCCAGACCCAAACCGATAGCTGTTCCATCCTGAATGATACCAGGTTTTACATCCTTAAACAGATTCAGTAGAACTCCGTGATCCGTAGTTAATGGACACTGGGTAAAACTTTCACCTGAAAAGACAACCAGACCTATATTATCAGTCTGTCGTCCGTTGATAAATGAGGCAGCCACATCTTTAGCAGCTTCCAAACGATTCGGTTTCAAGTCTTCGGCCAGCATACTGGTCGAAATATCCATTGCCATGACAATATCAATACCCTCAGTAGAAGAATTCTGCCAACTGTCGGTTGACTGCGGACGAGCCAATACAACAATCAATAAAGCAATCGCCAACATTCGCAAGGCAAAAGGCAGATGTCTCAGATATACTTTCCATGAGGTAGTGCCCGGCAATTGAAAGGCTTCCGATGAAGAGACCTGCAAACTTGCCTGACTCTTATGTAACTTGTAGATGTACCATCCAATCAATGGAATAAGCAACAACAACAAATATAAATATGTAGGATTTGCAAATATCATCTTATTCTTTCATTTTAGATTCGTTTGTATCTATCTTATTTTCCTCTGCATCCTTCTCCTCCTTCTGCTCAGCTTCTTCTGTTTCAGGAACGACCTCTTCCGGTTTAGTTTCTTCCACGAAGATGTATGCATTCGTGATACTTAAATCATTCTCATCAGGAAGTGGATGGAATTTGGCAAACTTCACAAAATCGGCCAAATTAAGAATATGCTTCAATCGGTCAAAAACAGGAGTTGCTTCCTTCACTGCCTTCATACTATCCAAAATCTCTTCTGAAGTCATTTCCATTGCATTCACTTCAAAACGATCTACAATGTAACGACGCAAAGTTTCAGTCAATGCAGTATAGTATTCCTTGTTTAATCCCTTCTGCCACAACTTCTGTTCCTTGATTTCATCAAGTTCCTTCATAGCCTGTTCAAACGGAGGCAATTTAGGTTCTTCCTGTGCAGCAAACGGCAGGATTGATTTACGGTTCTTCAATCGTTTAATTATGTATACTATAATACATAACAAAAGAAGGCCCAGCAACACACCATAGATGACAGGATAATAATCAGCCCAAACAAATGGCGGCTTCCAAACATTCTTGATATCGAAGAATTCTTCCGGCTTGTCCACGTTTACAGGAACCGTAGAAACTTTTAAAGCGACCTGATTTGAAAGAACGGTATCAGCACCATCTATCACTTTCAAAGGAGGCAGCAGATATAATGATGAATCAAACGAAGTGATTAACAGATCCTGCTTAATCACTAGTCTGTCGTTTTCGATCACTGAAGAATCGGCCTTCATTACTTCCAGCACTTCTACTCCTTTCATTAAAGTATCGGCAGGAATAACAATCTGTACCGGTCGATCCTTATCGGCTGTCACCGTAAGATGCAGTTTGGTCTGCTCACCAATCAATATGGCGGCAGAATCAATCTTTACATCTATCAGCGACTGCTGAGCCTGAACCTTTCCAGCAAACAGACTGGCAGCCATCGAAAACATTAATATTGTTTTATTCAATAACTTCATGGTTTATTAATTTCGTTTTTCGAAAAGGGCCATCAATGATTTCACATAATCATCTTCAGTACGAATAGAAACAGAATCGACACGACATTTCTTGAATGTACTGTCCATTTCAGCCTGACGCTTGTCCCACCATTGTCTGTAGGCTTCACGAACACGAGCCGAAGATGTGTCAATCCATTGTTCCTGTCCTGTTTCAGCATCTTTAATCTTCATCAGACCGACAGCAGGTAATTCTGTTTCACGAACATCGTATACCTGAATAGCGACCATATCATGCTTACGATTAGCCACCGTAAGAGCATCCTTAAAACTATCCTTATTAATAAAGTCGGAAATTAAGAACGCCGTACAACGCTTCTTGATAGCATTAGTCAGATATTTCAACACCATGCTGATATCAGTCTTTTTATCCTCCGGCTGGAAATCAATCAGCTCACGGATTACATAAAGAATATGTTTTCTTCCTTTCTGAGGAGGAATGAACTTCTCAACTTTATCTGAAAAGAAAATCACACCAATCTTATCATTGTTCTGTATGGCCGAGAAAGCCAACGTTGCAGCCAGTTCCGTCATTATTTCCTTTTTCATGACGTTTACCGAACCAAAGTCACGACTACCTGAAACATCAATCAACAGCATGACTGTCAACTCACGTTCTTCTTCGAAAACTTTTACATACGGACGGACATAGCGTGCAGTAACATTCCAATCGATATCACGAATATCATCTCCATACTGGTAATCACGCACCTCGCTGAATGCCATACCACGACCTTTAAAAGCCGAATGGTATTGACCAGCAAAGATATTTCGTGAAAGACCTCGAGTTTTGATTTCTATCCGACGGACTTTCTTTAGCAATTCACTTGTTTCCATCTTGACAAATTGATAATGAATAAATAATTTGTTTTGTTCACCCCTTGATGTGTGAACGAATCCGAACCGCCAATCGAATCCAGTCAATGAATTTTCGAGCAGTCGGATTAAAATTACAGGCAGATAAAACGACTTGACATAAAAGCAAGCATCTGCACTATGGTCAATTTATCAAGGTACCTCTACCTTATTCAGGATTTCACTGATAACTTCTTCGGTTGTCAGGTTGTTTGCTTCTGCTTCGTAGCTTAATCCGATACGATGACGCAATACATCATGGCATACAGCACGAATATCTTCAGGAATTACATAACCTCTGCGTTTGATGAATGCATAGGCACGTGCTGCCAATGCCAAACTGATAGAAGCACGAGGAGATGCACCAAATGAGATCATGTTTGCCAAATTGGACAGACCATGTTCCTGAGGGAAACGAGTTGCAAAGACGATATCGACGATATAGCGTTCAATCTTTTCGTCCAAATAAACTTCACGAACCACTTTACGAGCTTCGATAATTTCATCCTTTGAAAGGATTGGTTTGATTTCCGGCTTAACACCTGATATATTCTGACGGATAATCAGCTTTTCTTCTTCCTTTTTCGGGTAATTGATGATAACCTTCAACATGAAACGGTCTACCTGAGCTTCTGGCAATGGGTAAGTACCTTCCTGTTCGATCGGGTTCTGTGTCGCCATTACCAAGAAAGGTGAAGGCAATTTGTATGTATGTTCGCCAATAGTGACCTGACGTTCCTGCATGGCTTCCAACAAAGCACTCTGTACCTTAGCCGGAGCACGGTTAATTTCATCTGCCAATACGAAGTTTGCGAAGACAGGACCTTGCTTTACCTGGAACTCTTCGTTCTTCTGACTATAAATCATTGTACCAACAACGTCGGCTGGCAACAAATCCGGTGTAAACTGGATTCGGCTATATTGTGCATCAATTAAAGAAGACAAAGTCTTGATGGCTAAAGTTTTTGCCAAACCTGGAACACCTTCCAACAAGATATGTCCATCAGAAAGTAATCCTATTAACAACGATTCAACCAAATGTTTCTGACCAACTATTACTTGGTCCATGCCCATCGTAATCATATTTACGAAAGAGCTCTTACTCTCAATTCGTTCATTTAATTCACGAATATCCACAGTCTGACTCATAAATAAATATTTATAGTTTTTAAATTATATCTTTCTTTTTAAGCTGCACAAAATTAAAAATGTTAAATCCGTATTCTTTACTTTCGTCGTTAAATAATACTAAACTCAATATAAACATCTTAATTTTTATGCATTTATTGACTTTTATAACTCCTATCAGAAATAAAAAACATTTTCACACCTTTTTGTCCTGTCATAAGACCTGGTTTCTAAAGAAAAGAATCTGTTTGTATAATCTACAAAGCATCTATCTTTCATAATGTCAGACAGACCTTTGCTAAACAAGCGTATTCTGAAGCTAAATACTACTTTATCGAAAATATTAAAATCTGAATCGGTTAAAGCATGGCAAAAATAAACATAAATATCAGACAAACAAAGGTGTAAACAAGAAATCTTATTGTATTTTTTATAAGCTTTTGAAATAAACCATTTCATCTGGGACGAAGTTCAAGTAGGTTTTGGGTGAAAGATTGATTGACAAGCAGCTGTTTTTTCCTGCTTTTCACTCAGAGAATCAACGACAAAAGCAATTTAACAGTCCGCTGGGGAAAACACAGAATCTTGTTTCTGTAAAAAAGCTGTGATGTTTTTCTGCAAAGGTCAAAGCTTTTTGTAAAAACATTGGAGCTTTTGACAAAAACATTGCATTCTTTTTCTTAAAAGGAGGAATGTCTG
>JAHHQS010000210.1 GCA_020026285.1 Parabacteroides sp.
CGTTTTAGGTTTGAAGAGCCGGTTCAGTCTTTACTGGATCGGCTCTTTTGTTTTTACTACTTTCCTAATAACTATTAGGAATATAATCGAATTTATTTGTATCTTTAATAGCTTATAAATTCAATGATTTGATAAAATGAAAGAAACCCTTTCTATCATAAATAAACGTTTATCTTCAATATATTCATCTGGTGAATTACGAGAATTAGTTCGATGGATGATGGAAAAAGTCGCAGGTATTCCCCCTTATCGATTATTATTAGGTGATGATATTTTATCAGACGATCAGCGTTTGAAAATAATTAAGATTGTAGAACGTTTAGAAAAGGAAGAGCCTATTCAATATGTTTTGGGAGAAACTTCATTTTGTGGATTCCCTTTTTACGTTGATAAAAATGTGTTGATACCACGTCCGGAAACCGAAGAATTGGTTCGAATGATTGTTCATGATATGAATGGAAAGAAGATACAAATTCTTGACATTGGAACAGGAAGCGGTTGTATTGCTATCTCGTTGGCGAAATTATTACCTACATCTGATATCTCTGGTATGGATGTTTCTGAGGAAGCATTGAACATTGCTTCTTCAAATGCTATACTGAATCAAGTACATATTCATTGGATCTGTCAGGATATATTGGCAAACGAAGTAGATAAAGTTTTAGGTCAATATGACTGTATTGTGAGTAATCCTCCTTATATAATGAATAAGGAACAAGAATTAATGGATAGAAGAGTATTGGATTACGAACCTCATTTAGCTCTTTTTGTACCAGATGATGATCCTTTATTATTTTATAGAAAAATAGTTCAGTTAGGAAAGACGCATCTAGTAAAAGGGGGATGGCTTTATTTCGAAATAAATGAACAGTGTGGACAGAGTATGCTTGATCTTGTTCGTAATGAAGGATATTCAAAAGCTGAACTTGTTTTAGATTATTTTGGGAAGGAACGTATGTTGAAAGCACAAAGATAAATCAATGAAAGAAATATCAGAACAGGAAATGTTGCATCGGATGGCAGCTTATTGTTCAGCTGCAGAACGTTGTATTCAGGATGTCGAAAAGAAGTTAGAGAAATCAGAACTTGAACAAGATGCCTGCGAACGAATAATATCCCGTCTTCTTAAAGAGAAATTTATTGATGAAAAGAGATATGCCAGAGCTTTTGTTAATGATAAATTTCGATTCAATCATTGGGGAAAATATAAGATTCATTGTGAATTATATCGAAAAGGAATCAAGGAGAGCGATATTGATGAAGCTTTGATTGTCTTAAATGATGATGAATATGATTCAGCTTTAAAGGATTTATTAAAGGCTAAATTAAGATCTGTAAAGGCAAAGGATGGTCGGGAGCGATATTATAAATTGATGCGGTTCGCTATTGGCCGAGGCTTCCAGTCTTCGGATGTAAGTCGTTGTTTAAAGAATTTACTGGAAGAAGCTTCTGATTATGAAGAGGATTTTGAATGACATATTGCAATTGTTTTATCCAAGGCTTTGTCTTTTATGTGGAGAACCATTGGTTGAAGGCGAAGATCAAATCTGCCTGGATTGTTTTTGTCAGTTGCCTCGAATAAGGAATCAGGAAGCTGATGTTTGGGATTCTTTATTTTTAGGGAAATCAGAGATACTTCAGGCATTTGCTTTTTATCAGTTTGAAAAAGGAGGCCTAATTCAAAAAATGATTCATGAATTTAAATATCATGATAATCCACAATTGGCATATTTAATGGGACGATGGGCTTTTACTTCCTTAAAGAGAGAGAATCACCCTTTATGTTCGTATGAAATACTTTTACCAGTTCCGTTACATCCTAAACGTTTGAAAGAAAGAGGCTATAATCAGGCTGAATGGATAGCAAAAGGTATTCAGTCGGTTTTACCAGTTTCAATAAATACAACGACATTAATTAGAGAGGTCCGAACAGAAACTCAAACACATCGAAATGTGTACGAGCGATGGACAAATATGCAGGATGTCTTTTGCTTAAAGGATCCTGTTGTTCTGGAAGGGAAACGAGTCCTTTTGGTGGATGATGTATTGACAACCGGTGCTACATTTAATGCGTGTGCATCTATCCTGGAGAAAATACCTGAAATAAAACTGGGTGCATTTGCTTTAGCAAAAGTATAGATATGTTATGTAACATGAGATTGAAACAAATCAATGCTTTGTTTTTATTTCTACTGAAATTTTAAATGATTTTCTAAAATAATGCAGAATAAATCATCATATTGTCAATGACTTTATTTACTTTTGCATATTAAATAAATAGAAAGAAGATCGTATGAAAACACTTGAAAGTTTAGTCGCAGAGAAATTATTGAAGATTAAGGCTGTTAAATTGCAGCCAGCAAATCCATTTACCTGGGCATCAGGTTGGAAATCTCCTATTTATAATGACAATCGTAAGACTCTTTCTTATCCGGCTGTTCGTAGTTTTATCAAATTGGAATTAGCTCGTATGGTAAGTGAGACTTATGAAAACGTAGATGCTATTGCAGGTGTTGCCACTGGAGCTATTGCACAGGGTGCTTTGGTCGCTGATTTATTAGGATTACCTTTCGTTTATATCCGTTCTACACCAAAAGATCATGGATTGGAAAATTTGATCGAAGGAGAATTGAAACCAGGATCAAAAGTCGTTATTATTGAAGATTTGGTTTCAACAGGTGGTAGTAGTTTGAAAGCTGTACAGGCAGTTCGTAATTTTGGTTGTGAAGTAATAGGTATGGTTGCTATCTTTACTTATGGTTTCCCTGTAGCTGTTGAAGCATTTAAGAAAGCTCAGGTAACATTGAAGACTTTAAGTAATTACGATGCAGTATTGGAAGAAGCAGTTCGTACAGATTATATAGCTGAATCTGAAATTTCTGTATTGCAGGAATGGAGAAAAGATCCGTCAGTTTGGGACCCTAGTAAATAATCGTAATTTAAAAGTTATTGGATGACGGAATATGTGAGTGAGATCAAACAGATCCCGCAAAACGATGAACAAATCTTTACATTGCTTTCTGATTTGTCAAATTTAGAGCGTGTAAAAGATCGTATACCTCAAGATAAAATTAAGGATTTTGAGTTTGACAAGGATTCTTGTAGTTTTTCAGTAAATCCAGTTGGAAAAATTACTTTCCAGATAGTAGATCGTGAACCATTTAAGACTATTAAATTTCAGACTACTAATTCACCTGTTCCATTGTTTCTTTGGATTCAATTGAAACAAGTGGCAGATATGGATACTCGAATGCGTTTGACAGTTCGTGCAGAACTGAATTCTTTCTTGAAACCATTGGTTGAGAAACCTCTAAAAGGCGCATTGGAAAAAATTGCAACCGTGTTAGCTGCATTACCTTATTAAAATATTGATTCTAAATGTTTAGAAGCAGGGAGTTGGAAATTCTAAGTTCCGGCTCACTGCTTTTTTCGTTTAATAGTAAAAATAAACAGTTATGGCTCAGAAACTTTGGGAGAAAAACGTACAGGTTGACCATGAAGTGGATGTCTTTACAGTAGGAAGAGATCGCGAAATGGATTTATATCTTGCTAAATATGATGTGTTGGGTTCTATGGCACATATAACCATGCTAGAACAGATAGGTCTGCTTAAATCGGATGAACTGCATCTGTTGTTGGCTGAATTACGTCGTATTTATGATGTCGCTGATTCTGGAGAATTTGTAATAGAAGATGGAATAGAGGATGTCCATTCTCAAGTTGAATTGATGTTGACTCGTTCACTTGGAGATATAGGAAAGAAAATTCATAGTGGTCGTTCACGGAATGATCAGGTTTTGTTGGATTTGAAACTATATACTCGAGCAGAGATACAAGAGTTGGTTAAATTGGTTCAGAATTTGTTTGATGTCCTTCAGAAGCAAAGTGAACGTTATAAAAATGTTCTTCTTCCGGGTTATACACATTTACAGATAGCTATGCCTTCTTCATTTGGACTTTGGTTTGGTGCTTATGCAGAAAGTCTGGCTGATGATATGTTGCTGTTACAGGCTGCTTATCGTATTTGTAATCGGAATCCTTTAGGTTCTGCAGCCGGATATGGTTCTTCTTTTCCATTGAAGCGTCAATTAACAACAGACCTGTTAGGTTTTGATTCGATGGATTATAATGTTGTTTACGCCCAAATGGGACGTGGAAAAATGGAACGTACTGTTGCTTTTGCAATGGCTGGTATAGCAGGTACTTTATCTAAGCTGGCATTCGATGCCTGTATGTTCAATAGTCAGAACTTCGGATTTATAAAATTACCGGATCAGTTTACAACAGGATCAAGTATTATGCCTCATAAAAAGAATCCTGATGTTTTCGAGCTGACTCGTGCCAAATGTAATAAAATACAGGGATTACCTAATCAGATAACTTTGATATGTAATAATCTGCCTTCTGGCTATTTCAGAGACCTGCAGATTATCAAGGAGATTTTCCTTCCTTCTTTCGATGATTTGAAAGATTGTTTGAGAATGGTGACTCATATGATGAGTGAAGTGAAGGTAAATGAACATATTCTCGACGACGATAAATATGCCTTGATGTTCAGTGTTGAAGAAGTTAATCGTAGAGTTCTGGAAGGTACACCTTTCCGTGATGCTTACAAACAGGTTGGTCTGGCAATAGAGGCTGGAGAATTTGTAGCTGATAAAAAGGTTAATCATACTCATGAAGGAAGTATTGGAAATCTTTGTACGGAAGCAATAGCTGCTTTTATGAAGAATGCAGTAGATGGTTTCCATTTTGATAAAATGAATACCGCTGTAGAAGCTTTATTAAGTAAGGTATGAAAAAGATATTATCATTGATATTTTTGTTTTGTGCTCTGTCTTGTACAAAGACGGAGCATGATTATTTCCCAAACTGGCCTGTCAACTTGGAATTGGATCTCTCTTTTGAAGATAAGAGCCTGAATGGAGTAATGTCATATAAAATATATATTGCAGGAGAGACTCCGGGTTTGGCCACAATGGAACGAACAGGATTGGGAGGGGTTTTAGTTTATCATAGTGTAGATGGTTTCTTTGCCTACGATCTTGCTTGTCCAAAGGAGATGAACTCTTCGGTATTGCTACGGATGGATGAAGATGCCATTTATGCTGTTTGCCCTAAATGTGGTTCAAAATTTAATGTCTTCGAAGGATACGGAAGTTTAGTTGAAGGTGTGGCCGATCAAGGTATGAAGAGATATAAAGTGATACCAAGCGGTAATAAGCTATATGTGAGGAATTAAGCTCCGGATGAAGCGATATTTGAAAATTTCTTGAGAAAAAAATTAAACATTTATTTAAAAAAATACTTTGAAAAGTTTGGTGTTCTGAAAAATATATATACCTTTGCACTCGCAATCAGGAAATAAAAAACACTGAAAGCAAAAATGCGGAAGTAGCTCAGTTGGTAGAGCATAACCTTGCCAAGGTTAGGGTCGCGGGTTCGAGTCCCGTCTTCCGCTCAACTCTTAGAGAAGAGGTGGATGCTCGAATGGTGGAATCGGTAGACACGAAGGACTTAAAATCCTTTGGCCATTGCGGCTGTGCGGGTTCAAGTCCCGCTTCGAGTACTGAATTTAAAGTTTGCGGAAGTAGCTCAGTTGGTAGAGCATAACCTTGCCAAGGTTAGGGTCGCGGGTTCGAGTCCCGTCTTCCGCTCAACTCTTAGAGAAGAGGTGGATGCTCGAATGGTGGAATCGGTAGACACGAAGGACTTAAAATCCTTTGGCCATTGCGGCTGTGCGGGTTCAAGTCCCGCTTCGAGTAC
>JAHHQS010000211.1 GCA_020026285.1 Parabacteroides sp.
ATAATATCTCTTTACTCATAAAGAAGAAATCAGATTCTTTTTAAATTTGTATAATTGAACAAACATAAACTGAACTACAATGAAGAAATGTTGCTGGCTATATGCCAATGAGAAAATTAATACCTATTCAGCCTGTTTTATCGGAAAGACAATCTATGAACTGGTTGATGAGTTCAATCAGGAGGTTGGTGTTACAGGGCTGACTCAGGATCGTGCTTATTATCATGAAGCTCTCTTACATGCTTTTGAAGAGAAAGGGGTGGATGTTTCAGCAATTACAGATGGAACAACAATTAGTTTTGCCCAGCCTATACGTTTTGATGAAGAGAACAGAGCGTTGGTTGTTCTGGATTAGCTGATAATATCGGATAAAAGCTTATATTTGTTCGTTCATAAATTATATGATTTTTGTTTTCTCAAAGAGGAAAAATTTCTAAGATTCTGTGTGAATATTGATAAAGGGTATAACTGTTCAAAAGGCTGAATTATTCCGTCTGGTGAAGCATGAAGATGAATTCCTGTATAAATTCAAACTTCTCCTCTTGGCTATAATATGCGAAGATAATAATTCTCTTCGTGTACATAATCTAGAATGGATATGGTTGGTCAGATAATTATATTCTTGATTATATGTAGATAGAAGGAACAATACAATGATTGTTGTTACTCAGGAAATTAGAAGAAGAGAAAAATTAATCATTAATATCAGAAATATATGTTTGATCATTTATTGGTCATGTTGTATTGTGAAATTTTCAAATGTTATTGGAGATTGAATTTTTTTATTCCCTCAAAATAGAGTAATATTGTGATGCAGATTTAAAGTGGAATGAAAAATACATAAAGGAGAACATTCTTTTTAACATTCCTCCAGAAAAAGAACAAAAAATAGCATATAATAACAAGAGAACATGAAAAAAAGATCTTTTTTAAAGACTGCTGCTCTTACTTTGGTCGGAGCAAGCGGAATAGGTCGTTTTAATAGTAATAGTGTCAAGGGAGCCAATCTTTTTGATATGAACGGAATAGAAGGTGTTGAAACAGGAAAGTCACAAACAATCCTAAGTACCTGTACAAAGGATAATGTAACAACGGTCTTGCTTGAAGGTAAGAAGGAACCATGTATGATGATGCACATTACTGACTCACATATTACTATTCCTTGTGAAGAGGAAGACTCTAAAATATGGAATTACTGTAAACGTATGCATCAGGCTTATAAAAATACATCCAGTCATCCTTGTGGAGAGAATATTTCGCGTGCAGAATCTTTCCGGATGCTTGTTGATGTGGCAAAACGAAAGGAAGTGGATTTGCTGGTTCTCTCGGGAGATATCGTTAATTTTCCTTCTCCGGCATCAGTTGCCTTTGTTCATAAGACACTGGAAGAAAGTGGTGTTCCATACGTTTATGTTGCAGGAAACCACGATTGGCATCTGGAAGGGACACCGGGTAGTGATGACGAAAAGCGACAGAAATATATCCCCGTTTTAAAATCTCTTTATCAGGGAAAGAATCCGCTGTATAATTCAACCATTGTAAAAGGAATCAACGTTGTTTGTATTGATAATTCTACTTATCAGATTAATCAGGAACAGTTAGACTTCTTTAAACAGCAGCTGAAGAAAGGCTTTCCTATCGTTTTAGTCATGCATATACCTGTTTGTACATCCCAACATCATGATTCAACAATGGGATATGCCAAATGGGGGGCAGAAATCGATAAGATATATGAGCTGGAAGGACGTGAACGTTGGAGTGCTGAAGGAAACAGACCGGAAACTGTTGAATTTCATAAGTTATTAATGAATACTCCGGATATCATCGTATTATGTGGTCATGTGCATACTTGGCGAGTAGAGCATGAAAAGAATCTTCAGCAATATGTGACTTCTCTTTCACGTGATGGTGCATACAGAATCGTTAATTTTTTAGGTTCGGAAGAATAATTTATAAATCAATATAATAGGAGAGACCTTGGTGTTTTTATATAAATACCAAGGTCTCTTTATTTTATTCAGATGATTTTATTCGGTGATGATACTTTTACATTTCTACAAGGATGGAAAGATAAAACGGTCTCCTGCTTTGAAAAAAACATATCGTAATTAATGGAAACAGATTCTGTCTTTTACATCATTGGAGAGGTTTTGATTCAAATGTTGTACCGGGATCCTTTTGTAAGGATCTCGCATATTCAACCAGCTCTTTCTCATTAATAATTTCGCCAGGAATATGATACCTGTCACAGACTTTCTGGAATTTCAGATAAATCTGATTCGCCTTTTCTTCGTTATGTTCATGAAGCAGAGCCAGTACATATTGAACACGGAGAGCGGTAGGACGAAAGGCTGACTGCATCTTGATGTAATTCAAGGTTGGCTTGTCGAGCAGGCGTTCGATATTCATCCCTTCGACAGGAGAAACCAGATAGACATAAATCTTCTCCAGCATCATTTCATGCTGGTAGATTTCTACCATTTCATGTTCATGCCCCTGCATATCTCGAAGGATGCTGTGAGCTTTGCGGAAATCCTTTCGGGCTATAGCGAGTGAAAGGTCGAAATTGACAGCCATTGCATGAATGGTATTGGAATAATCGATTTCCTGGTCGGTGCATAAATAATCATACATGACTTCATGGATTGTTTTTCCTTGGGAAAACAGTCCGATAACTTCCATTGTTTTCAGAAAGACATTCGTTGAGAAACGGTCGTTTCTTAAATTCAGTATATTGCTTCCATCATTGGGCAGACTGGTGGAAGAGAAAGGTATTCCGTTAATGATGGCCAATATAAGACCGATTATGCCTGAACCATAAATCAAAACGGAAGCCGCATAGGGTATGTCTTTCTGAAAGAACAGAAAGACAACCAGAGCAACCAGAAAAGAGAAGATGTTCATCAGTACTCCTCCTGCATTATAAAAGGCAATTCCGAAATCGGTATCTCCTTTTTCAGGTGGCATCATTAAACATTGTCCTGCAGCTCCGGGAATATTAAAGCGGGATAGATGGAACTTCCCATCCCGACGAGTCAGTACAAATCCGGCTATCATGAAAGAGATGAAACTCCATCCCCGAATCAGAGCAGCCAGCATGTGTCCGAATTCATGAATGATAATCTGTAGGAAGAAGGCTGCTACAATCAGTATCATTCCAAATAACAACCTCAATATAAAAGGTAGAAAACCAATCTTCTCACCGTAATCATCTATTATCAGGAAACTAATTCCAGCTCCAATCAGAGAGGAGAGAAGAAAAATAATTACAATGAGAAGAGCTTTTTTTATCTGTTCTTTTTTATCCATTATCTATCCGTTCAATGGTTGGCTGAACTTGTATTTACAACAGGCTGCGCTGCTTCGTCTGCACAAAGTACGACTAACAGATTGCTGACCATATCGGCTTTCTTTTCATCGTTCAATTTGACTATATCTTCGTCTGACAGCTTGTTAAGTGCCATCTTGACCATCGATACCGCTCCTTCTACAATCTTTTCACGAGCTGATATAATGGCTGATGCCTGTTGACGACGCAACATGACGGCTGCAATTTCAGGAGCGTATGCCAGATAATTGATACGAGCTTCCAATACTTCCATTCCGGCCATAGCCAGACGCTCGTTCAGCTTCTGTTCCAGCTGTACGTTAATTTCTTCACCGCCCGAACGAAGAGTCAGTTCGGAAGGAGAAGAATCATTATCATCGTATGCATAATCTCCTGCCACCTGACGTAAGGCTGCATCACTTTGGATTTTGACGAAGTTTTCAAATGCATTCATCCTGCTGGCTACTGCATTCTGTGAAGTACTTTGAGTGTTACTGGCCATTGTTTGTGCATCGATCTCGAACATGGCTTTATAAGTATCTTGAAGCTTCCAGACTAAAACCAATCCGATCATGATCGGATTACCAATCTTATCGTTAACCTTGATAGGTTCTACATCTAAATTTCTTGCACGTAAAGACAATTTCTTTTTATCAAGGAAAGGGTTTACCCAGAAAAAACCTGTTTGTTTAAATGTACCTTTATATTTCCCAAAGAAAATCATTACACGAGCCTCATTGGGTTCCAGTTCCATGTAGCCGCCTATTATTATAAACCAGCATATGACAAATATTCCGCCAAGAACATAAAAAGGAATCATAAAAGACATGAAGCAGCCTGCAATAATTGCTGTAAATAAAATCAGATGAACGAAAAGCATAAAAAAACCATTCATCTTGAATCCTTTGAAATCGTTTTCTTTTGTTTCCATGGTGTAATTTTTTTGTATACAAAAATAATAAATATTTTGTATAACTGATGTTGTTTCAGTTTCTATTCCAGGAGCGTTGTTTTATTATGCTTTATAATATGAGTCGGAAATGAAAGAGGCTTGATTGTTTTCCTTATTTTTGCATTGTTAAACAACTATTCAATCCGAATCAGAATCAAATCTGGAATCATCAGGAAAAATGGATTATCGGAATAGCTTTGAACACCTTTAGTTTATGTATATGAATCATTCTATCGATTACAAACAGATTTTATCGGAGATTTATCAGGAAATTCAGCCGTATGCGAAGGCGGGGAAGCAGGCAACCTATATACCGGCACTGGCTGAAGTCAATCCCGATCAGTTCGGAATGTGTATTCATACCGTGGAAGGAGAAGTCTTTACCTGTGAACAGGCTGAGATTCGCTTTTCCATTCAGAGTATCTCGAAAGTGTTTTCTTTGGCTGCCTGTCTTTCTTTTTATGGAGACAAAATATGGGAAAGAGTGGGCAAGGAGCCATCTGGCTCTGCCTTTAATTCTCTGGTACTGTTGGAGGCCGAGAAAGGTATTCCTAGAAATCCGTTCATCAATGCGGGGGCTATTGTGCTGGCCGATATATTATTGTCGCATAGTGATAATGCAGAAGTACAGTTCCTGGAGTTTATCCGTAAGATCAGCAGATGTAAAACGGTGGATTATCGGGAGGATGTAGCAAAGGGGGAACGGGAACAAGGCTTTCTGAATGCAGCCATTGCCAATATGCTGAAATATCATGGGAATATAAAAGGTGACATAGAACGTGTTCTTCAGTTTTATTTCCGGATGTGTTCTATCGAGATGAACTGTAGAGAACTGGCTCAGGCATTCCTGCCTTTTACAAACAGTATTCCATTCGATTACCAGGGAGTGAAGCTGACCCGTAGTCAGGTGAAGCGGATCAATGCCATCATGCAGACTTGTGGATTCTATGATGAAGCCGGTGAGTTTTCATTTCTGGTAGGTCTGCCGGGAAAGAGTGGTGTTGGTGGAGGAATAGCAGCCGTTTGTCCGCAGCGTTATTCCACCGTGGTATGGAGTCCTCGTTTAAACGAAAAAGGGAATTCTGTTATGGGCATGAAGGCTTTGGAATTGCTGACCACTAAAACGGAGGAATCTATTTTCTGATCAAATCTGTTATGTCCTGATATTATATGTGTCAATGTGTTTTCCCCCTAGTCACGAAATGACTATAAATTATTGTTTTTGGGCTGTGCAAGCAAGAAACATTAGTTTCAGATAATAAAATAATAACAATCAAGAAATCTGAATTTGGCCGGAAAAAGAAATAAAAAAAGCAATTATCCTATCAGATAACTGCTTGAAGTGGTACCACCAGGAATCGAACCGGGGACACAAGGATTTTCAGTCCTTTGCTCTACCAACTGAGCTATGGCACCAACATTTT
>JAHHQS010000212.1 GCA_020026285.1 Parabacteroides sp.
TATAAAAGTCAATATAATTTGTCCAATTTGTTGCATCTAACTGTTCCCACTTTTTTTGATATTTAATTTATCTTTAATTCGATATGATGGTCCAGTTATATTGAATAAATATGAATAATGCAATATTCTGTCCACTATTGCCTTTGTAATTATTTCATCATTCCCTAATATTATTGGCCATTTATCAAATGATATATTACTTGTGAATATTGTAGACCGTTTCGTATATCTTGCGTCTATCAATTGAAAGAATAGTTTTGATTCTAATGGAGATATTTCATTAAATCCTACTTCATCTATTACTAATAATTTATATTTATAAAATAGTTTTATTTTTCTTTCTAATGTTCCTTCGTTATAGGCTGTTCTTAATATATGTATTAGTTTATTAAATTTAATAAAATATACAGAATTTCTTCTTATTGCTACTGAATATGCTATGGCGATTGCTAAATGTGTTTTTCCTGTTCCTGGATTACCCACAAAAACTATATTCGTTGCTTCTTCATAAAATGTTGATTCAATAATTGATCTTATTTTTTCTTCTTTTATCGATGGTTGAAATGTAAAATCATAATCATCTATCGTTCTATGAAATGGAAATGCCGCTACTTTTACATTGTACAGTCTATTGTTTTCCTCTTTTGCTATTACCTCTTTATTTAGTATTTTGTGAATTCCTTTTAATTCTTCATCCGTTATCTCATTATTCATTGCTAATGATTTTAAATATCCATGTGCTGATTTTAGCTTTAAATAATCTAATTGTTCTAATACTTCATTAATCATTGTCATATGTAATATTCTCCAATTCTTTTATTATTTGATGATGTTTTTCATCATGTGTTTGATCCAATTTCTTATAATATAGTTCATGTTCTTCTTTAATATTAATTTTTTTATTAGTTATTAAGTGCTTTTCTATTATTTTTCCGTTATAATATATAAGAAGTTCTTTGTTTTGAACCACTAATCCAACACGTTTACCTATATATTCTTTTGGTAAAGAATATTTATTGTACTTGTATTGGAATAGAGATTCATTTGTAACATAGACTTCATTAAGAGTAAGGTGATATTTACTTCTGATTTCTTTGGATGGGAGTGGGAGTAATTCACCTTTTTCTTTTTCTAAAAGAAAATTCCTAGGAAGTCTTGTTGCTTGTGAAGTACGTATATTATCCTCGTTATTAATTATTTCTAGCTTTCTATGCATATCGAGTATTCCAATATATTCTCCATTATAATTTTTAAGTTGATCCACTGTTTTATTTTGTGTCTCAGTTTTACCTTTTGTTTGTGGCCTATATGGCATACAAGGTTTTGGTGTAATTCCATAATCTTTACAAAATTCTATGAATTTATTATTTAGTATTGCTTGATCCCCATTTTTTTTGCGTGGTTTTTCTACGAAAGCTTTTAAATTATCTATTACTAGTTCTTTTGGTACTCCTCCTATCTCTTCAAATGCTTGTGCTAAAAATTGTAATAAATTATCAGTTGTGGGACTTAATATCATATGTCTACAGTTATATCTAGACCATGATAAAGTAAGTGTAGGAATATATACTTTAGTTTTCTTTCCATGTTGATCAATTAAACCTACACTTTCTTTCATATCAAATTGTGCTTGTTGACCAGGTTTAGTTTCAAAACGTTCTGTAAATCCGTTTTTCTTGTTATTTTTAAATTGTTTATCTAATTCCTCATGATCCTTAATATATCGATAAAAAGTAGAACGTGTACAAGTTATTCCATGTTCACGTTTCATGAAATAATAAAGATGATCAATATAATCAAAAGTTCTTTGTTCATCACATAAGTATTTATAAATAAGATCTTTATAAGCATCTAAATATTTACATCTATTTCTAGTATATTTAGGTGCAATACCATTTAACCTTCTACTTAATGTTTTACGACTACAATTTAGTTCTCTAGCTAATTTAGAAACATTCATTTTTATATCTCCTTTTTTATATGCCTGACTTAACATCAATGCTTGATCTAAATCAGTTATTTTAATTGTTACAGTATTCATTATTAATTCCTCCTATACAAGGAAGAATTATATCAAAAAAGATTACCTAAATCATTGCACTATGTAACCACCTATCTGCAACAAATTGGGTAATCTTATTTTAACTTTTATATTCATTTTGCAATTCACGATATGAATGATTATTTTTAAAAGTGACATCTTGCATATACTAGTAATAAACTATATATTGAATACAATGAATCAGTTTCGAAAATAAAAAAAATTTAAACTTTTGAAAGTGGGTGTTTGTACGAAAATAATAAAGAGAATAAAATATCTTAATAGAATCATCGAACTAAATGGAACTCCTGATATCAAGATTATCACAGGTATACGTCGTTCTGGTAAATCTAAATTGATGCAGGCATACATTGAATATTTAAAAAACAATTTTGAAAACATCAATATCATCTTCATTGACTTTATGGATTTAGCTTATGAAGGTATTAAGGAATACCATGCTTTACACTCTTATGTAGAAGAACATTATCAAGCAGGTAAAACAAATTATCTATTTGTGGATGAGGTTCATATGTGCCCCAATTTTGAGTTAGCAATCAATAGTCTATATTCAAAAAGCAAATATGATATATATGTTACTGGCTCTAACGCATTTTTACTAAGTGCAGATCTTGCAACATTACTTACTGGGCGTTATATTGAAATTCATGTATTTCCCTTTAGCTTTCAGGAATATTGCCAATATTACGATGATATCAAAGATAAAGATAAACTATTTGATGATTACTCCATCAAAGGCGGTTTATCAGGTTCCTACGCTTATAGAAATGAAAAGGATAGAACAAATTATATCAAAGAAGTTTATGAAAACATTGTTACAAGAGATTTAATACAAAAGTACGCACTTTCAGATACTTTTGTTTTACAGCGTTTAAGCGAATTCCTTATGGATAATATAAGCAACCTAACTTCACCAAATAAGGTCAGTCAGCTCCTAACAGCTAATGAAACTACAGCCAATCATGTTACTATAGGTAAGTATATCAAATATTTATGTAATGCCTTTGTGTTTTATGATATTAAAAGATATGACATTCGTGGTAAGAAATACCTTGAAAGTTCTGAAAAATTTTATCTATGTGATAGTGGCATCCGATATGCTATTTTAGGAAGCAGAAATATGGATTATGGTAGGGTTTATGAAAACATTGTTTGCATCGAACTTCTTCGTCGCGGATACGATGTCTATGTTGGTAAGCTCTATCAAAAAGAAATCGACTTTGTTGCTCAAAAAGGCAGTGAGAAGATTTATATTCAAGTATGTGATAATATTTCTGGGCAAGAGACATTTGAAAGAGAATGTTCTCCTCTACTTCAGATTAGAGATGCTTATCCAAAAATAGTTATTGCAAGAACAAGACATGCAAAATATAGTTATGAAGGAATTGAGATTCATGATATAGCTGATTGGCTATTACAAGAGTAAAATAGGGTAACAAAATAATTGCTAGAATTACTTCCATCTTATTTAACCGTACGTATGGGTCTTGTATATAGCTATACAACTTATATTTCAACTTTACTTAGGTAGTAGTAAAGGATTGACTAATTCAGGTCAATCCTTTATTTTCGTTTCTAATAGTCCTGGGTTAAGTATATAATTAACTACATTCATAAAATATTGTTTATACCAACCAGGTCTTGTGTTTTTATAAGTATCAACACATATGCAACACCATCAAAAATTATTTAGTTATTAGCAGTTATTAGTTCGAGTATTACAGTGTTCATTATCAATTTTTTCCATATAAGAAAAAAACCAAAAACCATTTATACAAAGGCTTTTGGTATTATATTCTGGCCTCCACGAGAAGATTTGAACTTCCGACCCCTCGCTTAGGAGGCGAGTGCTCTATCCAGCTGAGCTACGTGGAGATGTAAAAATATTTAATTGTATTTAACACTGAATTAACAGCAAACCTTCTATTTTTGCCCCTAAGGTGGTAGCTCGAGCTTATTCTTAGGAGGCGAGTGTTCTATCCAGCTGAGCTACGTGGAGATTAAAATTACATTTTGTGTTAAATGGTGCGATTCCATAACTGCTATAAAACACTTGTTTTTATTATACAATACAATAACTACCTTATATATGCTAAAACATACTAATCACTTTTACAAGTAAAGTCGAACACTAACTATAAAATAACCTAATCTCATTTATAATAGAAAGGTAATGAAGTGATGTTATGTTAGAATATAGATACAAGAGGACCTTATGAAAAAAGTAAAAAGAAGATTAAGACCAAGCATTAAATATGCTTTATATATTATCGCCCTAGGTTTACTAGTCTTTAACGGCATGAAACTAGGAGGCGAACTATTCAACGCCGGTCAAAAGAGTGCCAACGAAAACGCTAAGAAAGTAAAAATCAATAATTGTATAGCTTACTATCCGAAAGAACGTGGCAATGTCGGCAAACAATTTGCAGAGAATGTCTGCAACAATGCCAAAGTTCAAGATGAACAACTTGTCTTTGACTATACAGTTACCAACTTAAATAACTACATCAAAATTGATTACGGGCAAGGCGATTCATATCTTGTCGATAACCAATATAAAGATCCAAAACTTGGTGAATTAACCGAACGTGGACAAATGATTATCTCAGATTACTTACGTTTTACGCTTAAGAGCGACGGTTTAGACTATGGGTATACAACCCATTTCTTAGAAGAATCATATTATACTAATATCAGTTTAGACCAAGTTGATAGTTACCACTTCGATGGCGATAATCTCTACTTACAGTTTGATGCTTATGATGCTGAAGCTAAAATTCCCCTAAAGTATATCGCCCCAGAAGTTGGCTTAGATTTAGGCCTAGATAATAGTGGCTATATTAAGCCAACTTATGTTGACCCTAATCGCAAAGCGATTGCTTTAACTTTCGATGATGGGCCAAGCATAGATCCCGAATGTACAACTAAGTTAATTGATGAATTATATAAATATGATGCTGTTGGAACTTTCTATGTTGTTGGCAGTCGTTTATATGATCAAACAGAAGAAATTATCGGTAAGGGTATTGCCTTCGGTAATGAATATGGTTCACACTCTTGCACACACGCTAATCTAACGAAACTAACCAAAGAAGAAGCTTATGCCGAAGTCATGGATGTTGATACATGGTTTAAAGATAACTTTAACTATAAAATTAATTCTTATCGTCCACCATTCGGATCTTATAATGATACCCTAGATGAAATCATTCCATTAGCCGCAGTTCTATGGGACATCGATAGTGTTGACTGGCAACTAAGAAATGCTGATGCAATTATTGAAGAAATTGGTGATGAACTTTCAAACCACTCTGTTGTTTTAATTCACGATATTCATCCAACTTCGGTTGAAGCAACTGTCGATAAAGGCCTAATAAAAAAACTAATTGAAGATGGTTATCAATTAGTTTCTGTTAGCGATATTGCTAAATTAAGAAATGTAAAACTCGAACCTGGCGTTCACTTATGTTGGGACCATTAATCATATTGATTGATGGTCTTTTTTAAATGTTCAAGATAAGCCTTTTTAAAAGATTCAGGGCCAAGAATTTTAATTTTGGTACCATATCCACAAAGTTTTCCAAAGAGATTCTCTGAAAT
>JAHHQS010000213.1 GCA_020026285.1 Parabacteroides sp.
GCTGGTAAACAAATTCAGTGTCAGTGGTAAAGAAATTCATTGACATTTACAAAAAAGAGTGAATCTCACGCATCTGAATAGCAACAACCTTAATGCTGAGTGCATCAAATCAGGTAAGTTCACGATGCTAATCAGGAAGACTTATCCAACGTCAAAAATGGATTTTGGATTGGGTGAGTATGATTCTGTATTAACTGGCAAAACTATTGTAGCAGGGATAAATGACCATTGTAGAAAAGGGAACAGCATTATCTGCCGTTCCCTTTTCTCTTTTGTGCTTTCCTGTTCTTATTGCTTTACCATTTTCCGTGCATAGCTAAACATAAAAAGCAAATAAAACTTATACAGATGTTAATGCACAATGTATTCTAATAATGGAATAGATTTCAAGAAAGGACATGACAACAATGCATGATAACCCTTCAATGGCGCAGCTTATTACAAATCTATCTGTACTTGAAAGATTAATTGAGGATGGAAAAACCATTCCCATGAATCTGCTAGATTCAGTCCAACAGGCGAAGCAACTTGCTGTTGCAATTGAACTTCTGGGGATTATTTCCTATGCAAAATGATTTTGAATTATGTGTTCGAAAACATTGCATTATAAATATCTCGCATTGCTACAGGTATATCAGAGTTAATTGAATTTGTAATATGGCGCTTCATAACTTCCGGAGAGCAATCAACAGAAACGTACTTTCCATCATAGTGAAACTGTCCTGGTACCATATTTTTTAAAGCATCAGCATACGTTTTAATTTTTGCTGTAGGATAAGAAGTTTTTAGCTTCTCATTGATTTTAAGGCGAACAACTTCGATTGTTGGCGTTTCTTTATCCTCCTTTTGCAATGTGTAGACTACATCGACCATATCAAAATACGGACCTTTATCAGGTTCTTCCGCAATCCATTTATCTATCCATGCCTTTGTATCAGCTGGTGCATAGCAACTCTCAAATAACTCTTGAAGTTTTGCTAATCCAAGTTGTTTAGGAACAGCATAAAGCAATAGCCTTGCTAAATCCTGAACACTTAGGATTGTAACTTTTTGTTGGTTAGCTTCCTTAGTAATTGCACTTTCAGGATCTTCTTCACCAGCATATCCTATTGCCACTTCCATCGAATAAGTTGCATGATAATCCGCTTGATGTCGTTTTAAACCGGATAATTTTGCGGTTCCAGCGGCAATTCGCTTGCCCTGGGTGCTTTTCGCATCAAAGGTTAGTGAATAGTTCTTGGGTGATCCATCTTGGTTGTATCCCAAGTAAGCTTCTGCATAGCCGTCAGGCTTACCATTTCCACCTATCTTTTGTGCTTCAAATCCAAGAGATAGTAGTGCACGATACACTGCGTCTTCTAATCCTGCTGGATTTGCAACAGCGTCATGTAGTAACTGCGCTGCTGCTGGAATGCTTTCTCGATCAGAAAGAGCGAGTTGACGGAATGTCTCATCTCTTTTCTTCATTATAGTACGAACATCCGTTTCATCAATTCCTAGTTCATACAAATGAGTTTCTGTTAAAACCTCTGTTAAAACTAAGTTTTCCAACGGAAGAGTGCTTCTATAAGCATCACTATAATTAGCTATATAAGGATGCAGCGAATTAATGGTCACAGTTTTCGTTTTTAGATTCAACTTTGCAATCGGTGCTTGGGAGCCCAAGATACCCCAATCAATATGCTCAATCGCCTGTGTTTCTTCTTCTACGGAATCATACTGTGGAAGTAACTCATCAATAGTTGAATCTGTCGGCTTTTCAATTAAAAATGGATTTGTAATTTCGTTAGCATAGAACTTTTCAATAAAGTTATAAATTGGTTTTCTTGATGTAGTGTATCCCGTTTGTGATAAACGATAACCGACGCTTTTTCGCTTCTCTTTTTGCTCCTCATTATCGAAATAGTATTTTCTTACTTCATTATTGAATTTTTTCTTAATGTAATTCTTTAATTCATTAAGAGGCTTAGAGTCTTTAACTGCTTCACGTGTAGATGTTAAATTTTCATCTAATCCGTCTGCATCAATCATTATTCGGCAGCGATTGAATGGACCGTGTGAAAATGGCTCCATACCCAACAATGGATCATCTAAGTTAATGAGGCGACCTCGGATGCACAAAAAAATACCGTGACTTCTACCGTTATCTGCAGACTTTCCTCCCAGCAAGGAATCTTCATATAGTGTAAAAGTACCTTTTACATTTTTGAGGGATTCAAAATTTACAGAATATTCTTTTGTATCTTCGTCAAATGCTGGGCTAGCAAAATCAAGTCCCTCTGCGGTTATATCGTCTTTACCAATAATCCACTCCTTCATAACCGGAGCATTAACCTTAGATGATTCAATCTTTTCACAATTATAGTATAGCGTGAAATTTGGATTGAGCGGGAGTGCGCTTCTTAATATCCACTTCAATCGGCCTTCCCTTATTTCTGCCGCTTTAGGTTTTAGGTCAGTTAAAATGGAAAGAGTCCATGATGCTTGAGAACCTGACCCAAACATAGGAAAAGCCACTAAATCCTTTCCATCAAGTACTGTAAATTTATGAACTAGAGTTTTGGCGTCTTCCTCTGATATCTCCATTTCATCAAGACATATTTTTTTAGTATCGCTTTTTATACGATTGTAATCCATAGTAACGAGAAGATATTTCCCCTCTTTTTTTGTTACATATGTAAGATTACGTGTGAGTATATAGGTAGATAGTTTTCCAATTCCAAACCGACCTATTGGTAATCTGTTACCATTTTGGACTTCGGCAGACCGCTTATTTGATTCACCAATTTTCCAAAGATTCTTCAAATCTTCAGCATTAAGGCCGCTTCCATTATCGCAGACCCATATAAACGCATCATCTGCTGCAAGGTCAGGAGATACATAAACAGAAACCTTATCTGCACCTGCATCGTAAGAATTGCAGATTAACTCTTCAAACGCTTTATTAGGGCTTGAATACAGCCCCGCTGAGAAGAGTTCAATAATTTTATAGCTGATGCTTACCTCGATATCATCGATTTTTTTGATTCCTTTGTATTGGCTGAGATTAAACATGATGACTAACCCTCCACTATGTTTTTTCACCAATTATCACAAATTCTTCGTGGTAAACCTGCCGTTTATTTTTATCTGTTGTAAATTTACCATGCTCATCTCGATATGGTGTTAAAATTTTTTTAGAAATTTTTCGCTTAGAAACACGCACAGAATTAAACCCACTAGACAATAGTGCCTCAATTAGATGCTTAGAATTACAAATCTTAATACCTTTATATTCAGTATCTCCAACTACAAATAATGCAAATCCTCCATTATTAAGCATCTCAAAACACTTGCAGGCAGCATGCTGCATATCTATAAAATATCTAGCTACAGACTTGATCTTGGAATTATCAATTTTTTTACCAGATCTAAGTTGTTCTATAATAATTCTTCCAGTATTATTTAAATCCATTATTTCAAAATAGTAATCATCACAATTATATACGCTTCCAATGGTCCCCCTTCTCAGCGTTTTATAATCGTCTGTAAATCCAAGCCATAGAGATGACAATTGATGTAAATCTGCATACTCATAAGATGTTACATAAGGTGGGCTTGTAATTATCAAATCCACTTTAGGGAGTTTCTTTTTTGTTAAAAAATTCCCGTTAACAATAGTTACTTTTGATTTTGTGTGGATGCCTTCTTGTTCTAAAATTTTGATAAATCTGTTGTATTGTGCTTCGAAAGCGGGGAATACCTCGACGGGGTGCTTGTTAGGATCGATTTGCGGTTTGATAGATTTTGTTAACCATCGTGAGGTGCTTTTTAGTATAGATGAAAAAAGGCACAGAAAAGCTCTTCTATATTTAGTATTTGGAAGCGTATCAATTGCCATTAGCAGTCGCTTTAAATCGTTATAATGAATTTGATCGAACCAGTATTGTAAGCGCTCATTTGCCTGAAAATATTCATTTTCTGGAACTTTAATATGCCTATATTCATTACAAATGGCGCAATATGCCTTGTTAAGTGTAGAAAGATTATATTCTTCGCTCTTGACGCTAGCAATCAGTGTAGCAACAGGATTTATGTCGCATCCCCAAAAATCGATATTTTGACGTTTTGCCTCAAAAGCGACGGTTCCACAACCGCAAAAAATATCAGAAATGCAAGAAATATTCACGCCCTTTTGCGTAGCATAGCTAATCGCCTTTTTGGCAATAAATGCTGGAAATTTAGCTGGGTAAGCATGTATTGTATGAATCTTAGATTCGGGTTCGTCACCAACATTCCATTCTTCATCAATATCAACGCTGTCCATATTGTATTCCAAAACATCTTCAATTTTTTTAAAAATAGTAGCCATTATACAGTCTCCTATTGAAATTTTCCAAACCCCTAGAAAGTGATTCTGATGATTTATCAAAATACAATATATCTGCCCGTAGGTATCACAAGATCAACCATACAAATCAGAGTTTTGAAAGGAAGTTATATTTTTTTAATCAGAAGTAACACTGCTTCTTGTTTTTCGTCATCTAAGTGTGACCAAAGTTTCAACAACTCCCGCTGAGATTCGGTCAACGAAACCTGATCTTCACCTTCTGCAAATAGTTGCGATAATGTGATTCCAAAAGCCGTACATATTTTTTGTAAAGATGGAATCGACGGAACCATGTTTTTTCTGTACCACGATGAAATTGTTGACTGTGGCAATCCTGAACGTTCTGCAAGTTGATATTCAGTCCACCCACGTTCGGTTCTATATGCAGCTATGACAGAAAGAATATCCTTCATCGTAATCACCCTATTACTTTTATTCTTCGTTTATTATACTTCAATATTACCCATTAGTCTAATAGTATATATCGTATATCTGATACGCTATATCGTTATTTTCATTAAAATATTAGTATAATTATTATGAATTACGGTGTAATTGGGGGTATTCGCTGCTATCTGAAAAAAGAGGGTTAGATGACAACAACTTGCATTATACCTTTGCGCATTGGAAAAGAGTCATAGCGTCGTCAGAGTAATCATCGACTATGTGTTATCCCCCAAAACGATAATAGGAAGTCAACACCAGCCACACCTGTGATAACAGGTGTGCTGATGCAGATTTCCTTCTGATGAAATGGGAGTTTATCCAGAAAACCGGTAGAACACGGAGGAAAGATGATGTGATTGCATATGAGGTATGTCCATCCTTTGCCCTTGGTGAGACTACTGCTTCAGAGGCCAATCGGATTGGTGTAAACTTAACAAAATAATTCATTAAAGAAAACTGTGCCTTTGTAGTCTGCACACATATAGATAATAGATTTTACGACGAAGCTATTGGAGATAATCATTATATCACATTATCCAACCCAAACGCATCCAAACTAAACCGTGCGCCGAGTCGGAAGCCGGTGGTGAAGGTGCTGAGCCGGTCATTGCCGGACTGCTCAGACCAGAGGTCACAAAGGCACAGGAAAAGCTGTTTCTCTTCGCCCTGCAGGCGGTTTGTCAGCTGCTGCTCCAGTTCCTCGATCTGAGCTGTAAGATCCGCTGTGCGGCTGTCTTGGGCGTCTGCACGGCCCTGGTCGGCCTTCAGGCGCTGATTGAAGTCCCGGAGGGTACGGATATGCCATTTGGTTTTGCGGCTCACCATGCGGAATT
>JAHHQS010000214.1 GCA_020026285.1 Parabacteroides sp.
CTACTTGCCCTGTTGGTTGGATTTTAAGATTTTTATCAGACAAGAATTTAATTATATAATATGAAGAATTATAGAAATTTATTGGTTATGGCTGCAAGTGCTTTGTTATGTGCTTGTCAGCAGGAAGTCGAAGTGAAAGCTCCTGAAGCAATTTTGCCGATACCTAAAGTAAGTCAGGTAGAATGGCAGAAGATGGAGACTTATGCTTTTGTCCATTTTGGACTAAACACTTTCAATGATCGTGAATGGGGGTATGGTGATTCGGATCCAAAGACATTTAATCCGAAAAAGCTGGATTGTGAGCAATGGGTGAAGACATTTGTGAATGCCGGTATGAAAGGAGTGATTATTACAGCCAAGCATCATGACGGATTCTGTATGTGGCCGACTAAATTGACGGAATATTGTATCCGTAATACTCCTTATAAAGATGGAAAAGGTGATATCGTGGGTGAACTGGCTGCAGCATGTAAGAAATATAACATCAAGTTTGGTGTCTATCTTTCTCCGTGGGACAGAAATTTTGCAGACTATGGCCGTCCGGAATATATCGACTATTATCATAAACAGCTGAACGAATTATTAACTCAATATGGAGATATCTTCGAAGTCTGGTTTGATGGCGCTAATGGTGGTGACGGTTATTATGGAGGAGCCAGAGAGACTCGTAAGATTGATCGAAGAAATTATTACAATTATCCTGAGATTTTCAGTTATGTCAATCAACTGCAACCGAATGCCGTAATCTTCTCTGATGGTGGTCCGGGTTGTCGCTGGGTTGGAAATGAGAAAGGTTTTGCTCATGCAACAAACTGGTCTTTCTTACGTAGTAAAGATGTATATCCCGGCTATCCTAAAGGTTATGAATTGCAGTCTGGACATGCTGATGGCGACCAATGGAGTCCTTCAGAGTGTGATGTTTCCATTCGTCCGGGATGGTTCTTTCATCCGGAGCAGGATGATCAGGTAAAGACTGTTGAACAATTGACAGATCTTTATTATCGTAGTGTAGGGCATAACGGAACATTCCTGTTAAATTTCCCGGTTGATCGTGATGGTCTGGTTCATCCTGTCGATTCAGCAAATGCTGTCAATTATTATAAGAATATTCAGAAACAGCTGGCTCATAATCTGATGAAAGGAATTGTGGCTGAAGTAACTGATGTTCGAGGAAAAGGTTATAACGCTGAAGCCATGACAGATGGTGATTATGATACTTACTGGGCAACAAAAGATGGTGTTGTGGCTGCGACTGCTACTTTTGATTTCGGAAAGCAGACAAAATTGAATCGTTTGATGATTCAAGAATATATTCCATTAGGACAGCGTGTCAAGTCTTTCGTCGTTGAATATAAGCAGGGTAAGGATTGGTTGCCAATCCAGACAAATGAAGAAACAACAACTGTCGGCTATAAACGTCTGATTCGTTTCAAGACAATTGATACTGAACAGATTCGAATTCGTTTCACAGATGCACGTGCTTGTCTGACTATCAATAATGTGGAAGCTTTCTATGCAGGGGAAACCAAGGATGTTTCTTTCGATCAGAATATTGCATCAATGGAGACTCTTCCTTTCTCTGTCCTGAATATGGCAGAAACGGATAGTAAGAATTTGATGGACAAAAAAGAATCTACAAATTGTTTCGTTTCAGGAAAAGAAATAATTATTGATCTGGGTAAGGAATGTACATTCTCTGCATTCCATTACTTGCCTGATCAGAGTGAAGTAGGAAAGGGACTGATTGCTAAATATGAATTGTCTGTTGGAACAGATGCCAATTCAATAAATAAAGTGATCAAGACTGGTGAATTTTCAAATATCAAGAATAATCCGGTCCTTCAGTCTGTTTATTTTACTCCTGTTAATGCTCGCTATTTGAAGTTGAAAGCCATTCAGATGGTGAAAGATGGTGAAGATATGGGTATTGCTGAATTATTGATAAAATAATCATTTCACATTCTGGAATAAAGATCTGATGCTATATAAAAAGATCCGGCCTTTGAATAATTTTCAAAAGCCGGATCTTTTTCTTTTAGATAATATTTTAACCTCCTATTTTTGCATTTAAATTATAGCTTGAAAAGATTTCCAGACATCGTTCCTGTATTTCTTCATCAGGCGCTTCCATTGAGTAATGAGGAGCATTGTAGGTTGTTCCTAATTTCTCGTGTTTGTTCTTTCCTATATCATGATAAATCAATAGATTGATTATATCCGGAGGCTTTGGCAAGCTGGCCAGAAAAGCTGCCGACTGCTGAATATTTTCTTCATCAGCATTTACTCCTTTTATCAGAGGAATACGAATCCAATAAGGGACATTAGAACTGGAAACTATTTTTAGATTATCTAAAATACGTTTGTTTGGAACGCCACAATATTTCTGATGCTTTTCAGAGTTCATGTGTTTTAAATCAACTAAAAATAAATCACATTCAGTAATAATTTTCCTGACTACTGTTTCCGAAGCATAAAGTGTTGTGTCAACGGCTCTGTGAATATCTTTCCTTCCACAAAGAGAAAGAAGGGAGAATAAGAACTCATGTTGAAGTAAAGGCTCTCCTCCACAGAAGGTCACACCTCCTTCGGAACGATCCATTACCTCAGTTTCTTTTTCTATTTCACGCATTGCCTTCTCCACACTCCATTCTTTTCCTGAAATCTCCAGAGCGCAGGTAGGACAGACATCGGCACAAGTACCACACATCTTACATTTACCGGAATCAGCTTTGATTCCGGTTTCCGTAAGTTCTAATGCTCCTTCCGGGCAAGCTTCCACACAGGTCTTACAACCAATGCATTTCTTTTTTGTATAAAGTTTTACCGGATTAATATCGATTCCTTCTGGATTATGACACCAAATGCACGATAAAGGACAACCTTTCAAGAACAGGGTGACACGAATTCCTGGACCGTCGTTAATCGCATATCGTTTAATATCGAATAATAATCCCATTTTTTAGAAAGACTCCTGTTCTGTTCTAGCTATTACGTCAGCTTGTAAGTCGGCATTCATATCATTAAAATAATCACTATAACCGGCAACCCGGACTAACAAATCCCGATAATCTTCTGGTGTCTTTTGTGCCGCATAAAGTGTTTCACTATCTACG
The DNA here is from genome assembly GCA_020026285.1 of Parabacteroides sp. Next base: position 3,114 of record JAHHQS010000214.1, read on the forward strand.
ATATTGAACTGGATGTGGTGACCACCTAATGCAAAATAAGTACGAATCAGATGGGCCAGTTTGTTTACATCTTCTTCTCGTTTAAGAAGACTTGGCATGAAACGCTGATTCAATAAAGTTCCACCACTTTTGATCTGATCCAGTTTGCCCAAAGACTTGACAACAGCTGTTGGTCCGTGAGTGTCTGCGCCATGAGACGGAGATGTTCCATCGGATATAGCACGACCTGCAAGACGTCCATTAGGGGTTGCTCCCATAACCTTTCCGAAATACACATGACAAGTTGTAGAAAGCATATTCAGATGGAAACATTCACCTTTTGTATTAGGTTTGCCTTCAATTGCATTGTATAAGTCATCAAATACTCGAACAGCAACAGAATCGGCCGTATCATCATCATTTCCGAAGAATGGAGTATGATTCAATATATATTGCCTCATAACTTCTTTTCCCTGGAAGTTGGTGTTGATCGCTTCCATCATTTCCTCCATTGTATAACGTTTGTCTTCAAAGACATGTTTTCTTAATGAACATAAACTATCTGTAATTGTACCCAATCCTGTACATTGAATGTAATTCGTATTATAACGTGGACCACAATTGTAGTAATCTTTACCTTTTGCAATACAGTCGTCGATATAAAGAGATAAAAATGTAGCAGGAGCGTATTTAGCAAACATTCGGTCAATGTAATTACTTACCTTCACTTTCATGTCAACAAAATAATGTATCTGCTTCAAAAAAGCAGCATATAAGTCTTCGAAAGTCTGGAAAGAAGAGGCTTCTCCTGTTTCCAGACCGACTTTTCTACCTGAGACAGGATCAAGTCCATTGTGTAAAGTTACTTCCAATACCTTGGGAACATTCAGATAGCCTGTTAAGACGTATGCTTCCTTACCGAATGCACCAACTTCTATACAACCACTGCATCCGCCTTCGCGGGCATCTTTCAAACTCTTCCCTTGACGAACCAGTTCCTGAATGTAAACATCCGGATTAAATACTGAAGGATAACCGTGTCCTTGGCGAATTACTTTACAACCGCTACGAAGGAAATGTTCTGGCGTACAAGCGCTGATATGAATAGCACTTCCTGGCTGTAGAATATGTAATTCTTCAATCGTTTCGAGCATGATGTACGAAACTTCACTCACGCCGTTGCTGCCATCAGCCTTGACACCTCCGATATTCAAGTTTGTAAAGTCATTATACGTACCACTTTCTTTAGCCGTAATACCAACTTTAGGAGGAGCTGTATGATTATTTACTTTGATAAAGAAGCAAGACATTAATTCCTTGGCCTGATCACGAGTAAGAGTCCCTTCAGCAATATCTTTTTCATAGAATGGAGCCAAATGTTGGTCGAAATGACCAGGATTCATTGCATCCCATCCATTTAATTCGGTAATTGTTCCGAGATGAACAAACCAGTAAGTCTGAATAGCTTCCCAATAATTACGAGGAGCGTGAGCAGGAACCCAGCGGCAGATTTCCGCTATACGTTTCAGTTCTGCCTGGCGTTTAGGATCTTTCTCAGTCAGGCTCATTTCGTCTGCCAGATCTGCATGACGTTGTGCGAACAAAATTGCAGCGTCGCAGGAGATGCTCATCGCTTGCAGCTCTTCTTGTTTATCAGTAGCTTCAGGATCGTTCATGAAATCCAGATTATTCAATTCATTCTGAATTTTTTCTTTCAGATCAAGAAGACCATATTTATAAACTTTATTGTCTAAAGCTGTATGTCCGGGAGCTCGTTGTTCCATAAACTCAGTAAACATACCAACTTCATAAGCTTCTTTCCATTCTTTAGGTACGTGATTGAAAATTCTTTCACGTTGAGTTCTTCCTTTCCAGAATGGAATTACTTCACGAGCATAAGTATCGATATCTTCCTGACTGATTGTATATCTTTGCAATTCTCGTGTGTTCAGCACATGTAAATCTTCTACACTATGACAGGTCAGTTCAGGAAATGTCGGAACGGATTTTGGTCTTGGTCCACGTTCGCCGACAATCAGTTCATCTTTTCCAATATATATAGTTTTCTTTTTGCAAATCTCGTAGAAATTAAGAGCTCTTAAAATAGGAATTGGGTATTTACCTTGATTCTCTTTATAGAATTCCGTTTCTATCAATGCTCTTTCAATAGATAAAGAAGGAGTTGCTTCAAAAGATTCTTTACGTAATCGTTTAATACGATCGTTCATCCCCATCATATTCGCTGTGTTTGACGGAATAAAATTACATGCACTATTAGGTGCTCTCTGTGCTACTTTTAAGGTCGACATAATGCAAAATGATTTATCTGTTTCTGCTTGTTTTTTGATTTCGTAAAGATAATATTTTTGTTTAAAAAAGTGTTATTTAATTACAATCTTTTTT
>JAHHQS010000215.1 GCA_020026285.1 Parabacteroides sp.
GAATCCATCTATAACTTATATGATGAAATAGACATAAAATAGACATGAAGGACCCATTAGCAAAAGAGTTGACATCATTTCACAAAATAAATCGGACAGGATAGAATATCGTTTCGGAGTCTACGCTTGAAGAGAAATTTGACTTGTCTGATGAATCAGAAATAGCAATTGTTCCATATCAAACAGGCAATGCCTCTTTTTCAAATCCTTATAAAGAAATGATGGTTGCTATCCATTATGAGCAATTTATTAATCAATTGGCTGGTACTGCTTTTGAACGAGGAAGAAAGCGATGTGATTTTCTGCTTTATGATGAAGGTACAAATCATAATTATTTCATCTTGAATGAGCAAACCAGTACATTGGATACGTTGGCTAATTTATCAAAGTCGATAAAGAATGCCAGAACAGGAGAATGCTTATACCCTGGAGGAAAGAATGAAAAGGTGGAGCATCAATTGTCTGAAACTCTCAGCACTTTAAATGAAGTTCCTGCTCTTTATGAATTTATAAATAAGTACAAGCACAAGATATGCTTAATGTCTTATCTTATAAAGAAAAAAGGCTCGGATAGTGAACAAATACCAAAGGCTAAACGGTTGTTTACTTCTCGGTATAAAGAGATTGAAGCCCGTGAAACAGGTGAAGATGGGGCTTTACTAAATTGTCCTATTATTAATGATTTAGGCTTTGAATATCGTAGAATAAGTCATGAATATACATTCAGTCTAGCAATATAAATTAATAATGTAAAAAATAGTATGTCCAATTCAGACAATAATAAACGAATAGCCAAAAATACTTTATTTTTATACATCCGGATGTTCCTGATGATGGGAGTTACTCTTTATACGTCCAGAGTCATTCTGCTGACTTTGGGAGTAGAAGATTTCGGAATTTACAACGTTGTGGCAGGAATAGTTGTATTGTTCTCTTTCTTGAATAATGCAATGGCTATTGCTTCGCAACGCTTTCTTAGTTTTGCATTGGGTAGAGAAAATAACCAAGAAGTTAAGCGAGTATTTGGAATGAGCCTTACCTCACATATAGCAATTGCAATAATAGTCTTGTTGGTCGCAGAAACAATTGGGTTGTGGGTCCTTTGGCAGATGAACTTCCCCGAAGAACGATTATCGGCTGTTGGTTGGACATATCAGTTCGCTATACTTACCTGTGTTGTGCAAATCATCCGAGTTCCCTATAACGCTTCTATAATAGCTTATGAGCGAATGTCTTTTTACGCATGGATTAGTATTATAGAGGTCTTTCTGAGATTGGTAATAGTCTTTCTTTTGATAGCTTATGGTGGTGATAAATTAATTTTCTATTCATTCTTATTATTTTGTGTAACTATATTAGTGAATTTAGTTTACAAAATATATTGTAACAGAAAGTTTGACACAAGTAGATACCAGTTCTTTTGGGACAAGAAACTCTTTAAGAAATTTTTAAGTTTTTCAGGATGGAGTTTAGCAGGAAGTTTGGCCAATGTGGGAGCTCAGCAAGGATTAAATATGATATTGAATTTATTCTGCGGTGTTTTAGTGAACGCAGCTGTAGGCATCTCGAATCAAGTAATGTCAGCCGTTGGTCAGTTTTTAGGAAATTTTCAAACTGCTTTTAATCCTCAATTGGTTAAATCATACGCGACTGGTGATAGGGAATACTTTATGAACTTAATATTTAAGTCTTCAAAGTTTTCTTATTATCTTATGTTTGTTATTTCATTGCCAGCAATAATTAACTGTCGTTTCTTTTTGCAAGCATGGCTTGGTACTGTGCCTGAATATGCAACTGAATTTTCTCAGTTGATGATATTCTTCCTACTGTTTGATGCCATTTCTGGACCTCTATGGATTTCGGTACAGGCAACTGGAAAAATTAAGAATTACCAACTCCTAATGGCTTTCTTGATTTTATTGAACCTTCCGGTAGCGTTTTTTATTTTAAAGATGGGATTTACACCAGTTTTTGTATTTGTTGGAAGAGTTATAATCAATATAATAACGTATATTGTACGTATTTTCTATTTGCGCCCGTTAATTGGATTGCCTGTACGGAAATATATGATTCAGGTATTGTCTCCTGCTGTAATAGTTACAATGATATGTGTGCCTGTTTCGTTATGGATTAATCAGATGTTGACAAATAATTGGATAAACATTATTTTTGTTTCCTTTTTATGCGTTTTGATAACTTCAGTATCGATTTACACTATTGGCTTGTCCAACGGAGAGAAAACTATGATTAACACCCTATTCCTAAAGAAAGTTTTAAATAAATGAAGAATATATCTAATATAAAAGATTGTTACGGTTGCGGTGTTTGTGCAACTATATGTCCGAAAAAAATTATCTCTATCTCACTCAATGAGGAAGGCTTTTATCAGCCTAGCATTAATGAAATGGATAAATGCGTAAATTGCGGTTTGTGTTTGGATGTATGTGCATTCCACCATCAAGAGTTGGCTCCAAAAGAAGAACGCATTCATAGTTATGCTGCATGGAGCAATGACCCCGCTGTTAGACGTAAATGTTCTTCTGGAGGTGTTGGCTTCGAATTAGGTCGAACTTTAATCAACGAAGGGTATAAGGTTTGTGGAGTGAAATACAATACGGATCAACAACGTGCAGAGCATTATATTGCTACTACAGTGGAAGAACTTATACAAAGTGCTGGCTCTAAATATATTCAAAGTTATACATTAGACGGATTCAAGGCTATCAATCGTAAGGAAAAATACTTAGTTACGGGCACTCCGTGCCAAATTGATTCGTTTAGACGATTGATACAAAAGCTTCGAATGGAAGACAATTTCGTACTTATGGATTTTTTCTGTCATGGCGTTCCTTCAATGCTTGTATGGAAAAAATACATCAAGGAAGTGGAGAAGATCACGGGACCTATAACGTATGCATCGTGGCGTAATAAATTCACAGGATGGCATGATAGTTGGGCTATGTCTATTGATGGTGAAAAGCATGGGAAAAAAGTGAATTGGCATGATTCTTATAATATGTTAATAAAGGAGAAAAAAGGTTTTTACAATTCTAGGCTGAGCCAAGGTGATTTATTTTATGCATTCTTTTTAGGTAATATGTGTTTGGGTAAAGCTTGCTACAAGCATTGTAAATATAAATATGACAACTCGTCTGCAGATATTCGTATTGGTGATTTGTGGGGTAAAACCTATCAAGATAATGAAGATGGAGTTAGTGCAGCTATTGCTTTCACAGAAAAAGGACATGGTGTGTTGAAAAATTCTAATTGTGAATTGGTTGAACATTCATTTGAGTTAGTAACAGAGGGACAAATGAAGAGTAGTTTACGGATACCTAAAATTAGAACAGAGATAATAAAACGTTTAAAATCAGACGAAGAATTAAAATCTATATTTTCTTTCTACAACAAGAAAATGTTACCTCTCCGAATATTTAATTTATCCAAAAGAGTTATATGTAAAATATATAGACTAATAACAAATGAGAAATAAAAAAGTGGCTATTATAACCATGCATAAAGTTGTTAATTTTGGATCAGCTTTACAAGCATGGGCTTTGCAAGAGTGTATAAAAAAAATGGGATATGAAGTGCAAATAATTGATTATAAATATCCCAATGAATATTATTTTACACATGTTAAAAGTAATAAGAAGAGTGGTCTATTAAGTCGATTAAAGAAAATTACTTTTAAAAATATAAAAGATTATCTATTCTTACGTTTAACAGATTCTAACGAACAGTATCGTAAATTTCAAGACTATTGTGAAGCTAGATTTCAATTAACAAAAGAATATACATCTTTAGAAGAACTAAGAAGAACTCCTCCCCAATGTGATATATATATGACAGGCAGTGATCAGGTTTGGAATCCAAACACAATGTTTGGAGATCCTTCTTATTTTTTGGATTTTGGTGATTCTAAGATTCTTAGAGTATCATATGCCTCAAGTTTCTCTGTTAATTGCATTACAGAAGAATATCAGAATATGTATTCTAGATTGTTATCACACTATGATTCTTTGAGTGTTCGTGAGAAATCTGGACAAATAATAATAAACAATTTGATAAATAAAAAAGCATATTGTGTTTGCGATCCTACGCTATTATTATCAAGAGAACATTATTTACCTTTAGCCGAGAATTCAACCATAAAAATTAGAAAACCTTATTTGCTAGCTTATATTTTGGACTATGCGTTTAATCCTTATCCTACAATTGAAAAGGTTATATCTCAAGTAAGTAAAAGTTTAGGTTTGCATGTCGTTTATTTGTTGTGTGGTAATGTAAATGGGTATAAAAGGGGAGCTACTACGATAGCTAATGCAGGCCCAAATGAATTTGTTCGTTTATTTGCTGATGCTGAATTTGTAGTAACAAGTTCTTTTCATGGTACAGCATTTTCTATCATTAATAGAAAATCTTTTTATGCTGTGGTACCTTCTGAAAACAAAGAAAGTAGGATATTATCCTTATTAAAAGAGGTCAAGCTAGAAAATAGAGCTGTTTTTTCTAATCGACATTTCGTTCTTTCAAAGGACGAATTACATGTTAATTATAGTATAATCGAACAGTCCTTGATGAATTATGTACAAAAAAGTTTGAATTATCTAGAAAATAATCTGTTAAAAACTAAAAATGCTGAATAAAATTAAAGTTTCAATACTAGTTCCAATATATGGAGTAGAAAAATTCATAGCACAATGTGCTGAGTCTTTGTTTAATCAAACTTATCAGACTATTGACTCTATTTTTGTAAATGATTGTACAAAAGATACTAGTATAAAAGTTCTTTATAGTATTATTGATAAATATCCCAGCAGAGAGAAACAGATAAAAATCATAAATCATAATATTAATAAAGGACTTGTTGAAGCTCGTATAACGGCTCTGAATAATGCGACAGCTGAATATATAATACATGTGGATAGTGATGATTACTTGGAAGTTAATGCAATAGAATTATTTGTTCAGGAACTAGTTCGAAGTAATGCTGACATTATTTGGGGAAATTATGCTAATATTTATCCTGATAAAAAACTTAATTATATTCGAAAGCCCGAAACAAATATAAAGCAAATGGCTATTGATATAATAAAACGTAAACAGTCGTGTAATATTTGGAATAGCTTAATAAAAAAATCTTTATATGACTCGTTAACTATTCCTAAAATAAATAATGGTGAAGATTATGTAACAATGCCACGTCTAGTACTACGAGCAAGAAAACTTTCTTATGTGAATAGTGTTACATATAATTACACGCATCTGAACGAATCTGCTTTTCAATTTACTCCTTTCTCAAAGAAGAATATGGAAGATGAAAAAGAAACTATTATATTCTTAACCAATTATTTAAAGGAGCAAGGTGTGTTAACAGACTTTGAAAGTGCTTTGAACACCGCTATGTTTATCTTTAATGCAAGACAAATCTCACATGTCTATGAGAAAAAAAAGATAAAACAATTATTCTTATTTGAATTGT
>JAHHQS010000216.1 GCA_020026285.1 Parabacteroides sp.
GTCCGTGCGGACAATCTCACCTCCAAAGTCGGGAGATTAAATTTTGTCTTTCTGTCGGTTTCTTGGCAGAACAGACACGAAACCTTGTGGCAGGGATAGAGATACAATATAGCGGACGCTATATTCCGAAGAACGCAGGCGGAGTTTTATCGCAAAAGATATCACTACGCAGGTCAAGCGAAATCCGACATCTAAACAACTTGCGCTACATATAGACGGAACACCTATCGGAGAGTGGTTCAAGGAACAGTTCAACAAGCTAAGGTGCACTGCAAGATTAAGAAATAGGTTGTGAATAAGTGTTTTAGCAAGTTGATAATTAAATAGTTGCTCAAAATAGCGTTTAGTATTTGGAAAATTACTACTTTTGTAGTATGAATGGAGGTTTTATGGACATAAAGAAATACATAACAACATTAGGTTTTCTTCCTAAGAATGGAACAAGTGGTATATACCACAAGGTATATTCATACCATGATAACTATGTCATATCCATTGATTTCAATACGGAACATATTGAATATGGTGATAAAATCATAGCGGAAAGTAGAACCACACAAAATTTTTCACAGCCCGAAAATTTTGTGGTTCTTGAGTGTGTTGATAGATTACTTACCAAAGGATATAAACCTCAGAACATAGTTCTTGAAAAGACTTGGCCATCTGGGCATGGCACATCTGGACGATTAGATGTTTGTATCAATCGTGAGGATAGGACACCATACATGCTTATTGAGTGTAAAACATACGGAAAAGAGTACAATAAAGAGTTTGCAAAGATTCATAAAGACGGAGGACAGTTATTCACTTATTTCCAATTATCTGGCGGCAAGGCAGATGTGATAATGCTATATGCATCTGAGTTAAAAGGTAATAAGATTGTCTATGCGAATGAGATTATCAAGATTGAGGATGATTATCGTAATGGTGATGTAAAGGATATTTACGAGAAATGGAATAAACTCACCAAAGATAATGGTATTTTCGATTCTTGGGTACGACCATATAATTTCCAAAGCAAGGCATTAACAAAGGAGCAACTGAAAGAGATAAAAGCTGAAGATTCAAGTTTTATCTTCAACCGCTTCCTTGAAATATTGCGTCACAATGTAGTTTCCGACAAGGGTAATGCTTTCAACAAAATATTTACACTCTTCTTGTGTAAGGTCTATGATGAAACAACTACTGGCGAGGGAGAAGAGTTAAAATTTCAATGGCTTGAAGGCAGAGATAATCATGTAGATTTTCAACTTCGCTTAGCAGACCTTTACAGCAAAGGAATGAAGAAGTTTTTGGATAGAACTGTTAGCGACTTTAATAATGAGGATTTTGATAAGCGTTGTGCTAACCTAAATGAGGATACCAAACAGTATCTTTTAAGAGAAGTCAACAAGCTTCGTCTTGAAAAAAATAACGAGTTTGCAATCAAGGAAGTATATGATAATGCTTCATTTGAGGAGAATGCAAAGGTTGTAAAAGAGGTTGTAGAACTGATTCAAGGATATAGAATCCGCTATAACAAACGGCAGCAATATTTGTCAGACTTCTTTGAATTACTACTTACCACTGGTCTCAAACAAGAGGCAGGACAATATTTTACGCCTGTACCTATTGCACAATTTATAATCAAGAGTCTTCCTTTGGACTCTATTATGGCAGAAAAACTATCTCGTAAGGATGGTGAGATTTTGCCGTATATGATTGACTATGCTGCTGGTAGCGGACATTTTATCACAGAGTTTATGCACGAAATACAAGACATCATAAACGGATGTGATACTTCCAAATATATCGAAGAAACAAGAAAACATCTTATCAATTGGCAGAATTGCCATTTCGATTGGGCTACAGATTATGTATATGGCATAGAAAAGGATTATCGACTTGTGAAAGTTGGTAAGGTAGGTTGTTATTTGCACGGTGACGGTTTGGCAAATGTTATTCTAAGTGATGGACTTGCCAATTTCTGCAACAACAAAGAGTATAAAGGTAAACTACGTAAGCAAGCAAATAATGAACAAAAGGATAACCAACAGTTTGACATTATTTTAAGTAACCCTCCATACTCTGTATCTTCATTCCGACAGACTACTCGTGATTACTATACAGAGCAAGATTTTGAATTGTATAATTCTCTAACAGACAACAGTTCTGAAATAGAGTGCCTGTTTGTTGAGCGTACGAAGCAGTTACTTAAAGACGGCGGTATAGCAGGAGTTATTCTCCCAAGTTCAATATTGAGCAACTCGGGCATCTATACGAAGGCTCGTGAGATTATATTGCAATACTTTGATATTGTCGCAATAGCAGAATTGGGTAGCAATACCTTTATGGCTACCAACACAAATACTGTTGTTCTATTCCTTCGTCGTAGAGATAATTATTTTGCTACCAACACAAAGAATGCTGTTGATACATTTTTCCGTACATTGAATGATGTAACTATTAATGGCATAGAAACTCCTGTCTCAAAATATGTATCTCATGTTTGGGGGGGACTTGATTATACAGATTATGTTACATTGTTACAGAAATCACCAAATGATAAAGTAAAGGCACACGAGATATATGCAGAGTATAAAAAGAAAATCTCTGCCAAAAGTGATGCAAAGTTACATGAAACAGTATTAAGTATAGAAGCTGAAAAACTTTTGTATTTTATTTTGGCTTATCCTCAAAAGGTTGTTATTGTTAGGAGCGGAGAGAAAGATGTAGAAAAACGCTTTTTAGGCTACGAGTTCTCAAACCGTAGAGGTAATGAGGGTATTCATGCAATTCAAAAAGGCAAAAACATTGATGAGTGCACACAGCTCTTCGATATCAATAGCTGGGATAATCCTGATAAGGCAAGTACTTATGTATATCGAGCTTTCAAGGGCGACTGTGTTTCACCGATTGCAGAGAATATGCAATCACATATTAGTCGTATGTCTTTAGTAGATATGCTATCTTTTGAGAGAGATACTTTTGAAAAGTTCATTTCAACTACGGCAAAAAAAAAAGTAAAATTCAGCGATAAATGGGAACATGTGCGCATTCCGAACTCTATTGATAAAATCAATGGTTCAATGACCAAAATTCCAGAATCTGAGATTTTGATTGCTGGTAAATATCCTGTTTATACTCAAGATATTCAGAATGATTCTGCTGGATTTTCAAATAACACCAATCCTATAACTGATGTGCCTGTGGTTTTATTTGGAGACCACTCTTGTGCTGTAAAGTTCATCGACCAGCCTTTTTTTAGAGGTGCAGAGGGTACGGTTTTATTGAAACCCAAGAAGGAATATAATCCTAAATATTACTTTTATGCTATTGAATATATTGTAAACAGATTTTTAGATAAGACAAAATATGAACGGCATAATAAATATTTGCAAGCACTATATATTCCGAACCCTCCTACTGATATACAGCAACAAATTGTAACAGAAATAGAGCAAGTGGTTAATGCCGCAGCTCTATTAACACAACAGATAAAACAGAAAGAAAATGAGATAGAAAATTTCTTATCTTCTATCCAATATGAGGATGATAGCCTAAAAACTATTGCCCCTTTTGCGACTAAATCTATTAAGTACTTTGAAATAGAGTCTGAAACATATATTACAACCGACAATATGCTTCAGAACAAATTAGGAATTGTGTCATTTGAAGGAGAGGCGAATATTTCATCAATTACGGAGTATAAGAAAGATGATATACTGATTTCTAATATTCGCCCATATCTAAAGAAAATTTGGTTTGCGGATAAAGACGGTGGGTGTTCGAAAGATGTTCTTGTATTAAGGTCAGCCGATACAAATAAATATCTTCCAAAGTACATTTTCTATATGCTTCGTAGAGATGTATTCTTTGAATATGTAATGGAAGGTAAAAAGGGTATCAAGATGCCACGAGGCAATAAGGAAGATATAATGAAGTATAAAATTCCGATGCCTTGTATCGATGAACAAAAACGCATTGTTGCCCAGATAGAAGTGTTAGAATTAGAGATTACTAAAGCTCGCACTTTGACAGAAAATGCAGCGAGTGAGAAACAAGCAATACTTGATAAATATTTGTGATTATGGAAACAGTTGGTGCTATACAGGAAACATATGATATATGGAGTTGGTTGTTACCACTCATCAGTGGAGCTATAGGTGCTTTAATCGGTACTTATGGAGGCTCTTATTTTTTACATTGGAAGCAAGAAAAGAAGATCAAGAATGTGCGTTCAATGGCCGTTAAAGCATTAGATATTTTCAAAGAATATGCTCAGCATAAGAAGAGTTATGCTGATTCGGCTAATGAATTTAATACAAAACTTAATGTCTCTGAAAAGAGAGCCGTTGTTGTAGCATTACATAAAATTGGAGTCCCTTTTGAAATATCCACTAAAGATGATTTTGACATTAAAAATCTTCGACTTAAAGATATTATAATTGACAGAGATGAAATTGATGCTATGATTCAGCAAATAGAGAAGGGGAATTGTGATAATTTATTCTTCATCGATATTGAATCATATTTCATTTCCAATTTGAGACTCAATGCAGTACGGAATGTTGGCAAAAAATATGTAGAAGAGGTACAATCTAAAAGCCGAGTTGAAAAAGATGCCCCAAATACAATCGTAAGCCAACCAGATTGGCACAAAGTATTTTCTCCGGGTGAATTGCAAATTATTTTTGTTTTGAGAATTCAATTAGCAAATACAGCTTATTTTCTGCCTGATGGAAGTGCGGATCCAGTTAAAATGAAAACTCTTATTAGAGAGATTGAGATTGGTTTATGGGATAATTATCTATTCTGGGAGTATGAATCTTATCAAAATATTCGAGCTCAACACAATTTGGCTAATATTATCCAGAATGCTGTAATGGGACAACAGATGATGAATATTGGGACACAGATGAACAACGAAAAAGGCAGTAGCGACAATTCTTCAACAAATAATTAATATAAGAGTTTGAAATTTGGAGATGTTACCGTACTTTTGTTCTGAAAAGAGTTATTTGACAGCACAGCACCGCAAAACGCTGAAAATCGCACGGTTGCCAATTCGTTACTGTTATTTCTCAAATACTCCGTTAAATGTTTATTCCTCAAACGGTTGTATCAAACCGTTGAAAATCTAAAATAAACAGTGTCGCAGATTATTTCCCGGTAGAAAACTCATCGGTCGGGGAAGGGCCAGCGTCAAAGGTAGTGTAAAATAAACGGTGACACGCATTATTTCACAGTAAAAACTCATCGATCGGGGAAGGGTCAGCGTCAAGGGGCAGGGCGATTGCCAGAGCAAACGCTCCTATTTTTCGCCGCAAACCTCGCGCAAGTATCGTAATTTCCATTTTTTTGATTATCTTTGCACTCGCAATTC
>JAHHQS010000217.1 GCA_020026285.1 Parabacteroides sp.
TATTGGATAAGTAACTTATCCGCATGACTCCTCCCCAACTCCGTTCTGTACTCACCCTGTCTGCCATGACAGGTGGAACTAGTGACCAGAGTCAATGTATCAGCAATATATGACAAAACAACAAAGGAGAGTCTGATAAACTCTCCTTTGTTGTTATAAAAAATATTCATGCTGTCACTGAAATCAATTCATGCCCTAATGTATTCAAGGCTTTCTTGATCTTTTCCTCCTGTTCCTTTCTTGGTTTTGCTATACCACAAGCATAATGACTTAACTGCCGCTGATTGATTCCTGTTATATGAGCCAGTGCCGCTTTCGTGAAGATCTTTTGATAATAGAACAATAATGTTTCAACATCAAAATCATACACCAGCTCATAATCTCCATCTAATACTTTTGGATATTCATCTCCATCTTCTTTTGCCCATTCTACAAAAACAGAAAGACTCTCTTTCACCTGCTTTTGTTATTCATTAAAAATGCCGTTAAATATGAATTGTCTCGTTTTTAATGCCTATTCTTCAAACAAGACTCCTGTTATCGAGATTCTTTATCTTATCTGCAAATAATCTGCGACATCGAAACTAAACTGGTAACATTTCAACGAATTGACTACCGGCTGCATTTAAGATATAATTTATTTGTAAGGATTAAAGTTTCTTGATATATTGCACTCAGATTATATAGAATATATATACAAAACTATATAAAAGAATGGCATTGTCATGAGCAAATGAGGGACATCATAATTCCAAGAATTTGCCACTTAAAGAAATTTCAAAAGAATTTTATACTATTCAAAAATAGTATAATGTATCATTTTAACGACCTTTGCTACTGTAATAAAACAGTATATATAGAGAATGAATAATAAGTTAACAAAAATAACAATAAAGGGATATCGTTCTATTGCATATGATCAACCGATCACTTTAAACATTGGAGACATCAATATATTGCTTGGCGCTAACGGAGCCGGAAAAAGTAATATCATTAGTTTCTTCAAAATGCTCGGATATATGATGAGTGGTAGTCTGCAAATGTTTATTGCACAATCAGGAACGAATCAGAAGTTTTTACATTACGGCTCAAAAAAGACCCCTACTCTGAGTGCTGAAATTCGTTTCGATAACGAAAATAGTTATGATATCTATAGATTCAGTTTAACAAGTGCTGTTGCTGACAGACTGATTATCAGCTCTGAAGAAATAGAATGGAATAAAAAAAACACGAACAAAAAGGCATATACCAAACAGTTAGTCTCCGATTACAATGAATCGGCATTAATAAAACCCGTAAATAAGGCAAGTAGCATCATCTGGAAAATCCTTTCTGGCTGTAAAGTCTATCAATTCAGCGATACATCCATGTCATCACCGATGCGACTGTCGTCTTCTGTTGAATCAGCTCATTATTTACAATCTGAAGGAAACAATCTTGCTTCATTTTTATATTATTTAAAAAACAATTATCCTGCTTCGTATGAAAGGATTATTGATTATGTGCAAGAAGTTGTTCCTCAGTTCAAAGATTTCTATCTGGAACCAGAACGTGGATATATTTCATTAAAGTGGATAGATACGTCTGCCAATGACTATGTATTTTCTTCAGATCAATTTTCAGATGGCTCCATGAGATTTATTTGTCTGGCTACTCTGTTATTACAACCTGAAGAAACCATGCCCAGCGTCATCATTATTGACGAACCGGAACTGGGACTTCATCCATACGCTATCAGTCAACTGATAGAAATGATTAAAGATGCATCCATGCATGTTCAGGTGATTGTTGCCACACAGTCTCCCTCTCTGATTGACGGATTCAGTCTTGACAACGTGTCCATTATTGAGCGTGATGAAGATCTTCAATGCACAACTGTTAAAAACCTGAATAAAGAGGATTATATAGAATGGCTGGAAGAATATACCAACAGTGAACTTTGGGACAAGAACATCATAGGAGGAAGACCGATATGAAAACGGTAATTCTAAATATTCTTTGTGAAGGCCAAACAGAAGAAAAGTTTGTCAAAGATGTATTGAAACCTTATTTAAAGGATAGAAATATAATCGCAAAGACCCGTTTACTCTGCACTTCCAGAAAAGAAAATAAAAAGGGGGGACTCGTCAGTTATCAGCAAGCAAAAGCAGATCTGGAAAAATGGCAAAAAGAAAATCTAAGAAAATCAAATGATTCGGAAATTCATTATTACACGACCATGTTTGACTTTTATGCTCTTCCAAAGGATTTTCCAGGCTTTGCTGAAGCAAAAGATATGACAGATGCCTATCAGAAAGTGGAACTGGTTGAAAAACAAATGTTAGAAGATACTCAATTTAAAAATTTCATACCATATATACAATTATACGAATTTGAATCTTTATTATTCAGTGATATAAAAAAACTGATAAATGAATATCCCAATTGTAAAAAGGAAATTGAGAATTTAAATACAATTCTGACAAAAGAATTTCAAGATAATCCAGAACTAATCAATCATAGTGTAAGAACAGCTCCCAGTAAAAGGATTATTGATGCCATTGAAAATAAGAAAAAATACAATTACAATAAACCCAAGAGTGGAGCAAGTATCACTAAAGCCATTGGCATAGTAAAAATTCTTGAAAGATGTAAACATTTCAGACAATGGGTAGATCAATTAGTCAAACTAAACCCAACCTTTGAATAGCTATCGTATATATGCTATTTGCCGAAGGTCTGGCTGCCGTGATTGATGATATGAAAACGGTACGCATCATGAAAGAGATCGTTCCGGAGTTCAAGAGTCAGCATTCCAAATACGAAGTATTGGATAAGTAACTTATCCGCATGACTCCTCCCCAACTCCGTTCTGTACTCACCCTGTCTGCCATGACAGGTGGAACTAGTGACCAGAGTCAATGTATCAGCAATATATGACAAAACAACAAAGGAGAGTCTGATAAACTCTCCTTTGTTGTTATAAAAAATATTCATGCTGTCACTGAAATCAATTCATGCCCTAATGTATTCAAGGCTTTCTTGATCTTTTCCTCCTGTTCCTTTCTTGGTTTTGCTATACCACAAGCATAATGACTTAACTGCCGCTGATTGATTCCTGTTATATGAGCCAGTGCCGCTTTCGTGAAGATCTTTTGATAATAGAACAATAATGTTTCAACATCAAAATCATACACCAGCATCTGTATTAGAAATACATGATCGTTATCCCCCCAAAAAGGGCAGAGAAAGAACTTGTATCCTTTCCCTGCCCTTACTACTATCCCCTATTTCCTGAACCAGCCCTTGACACTTCGAATGATATTACGGACGGTCCGGATAAGATCACGAACCTGATCGATTATGACGAAGAGCGAATTGATCAGGGGAGACTGAACAAATCGCAAGGCGCCTACGGTGGACTGCCGGGAATCCTCTACCGAACGAAGGTATCGCCTGATTCCCTGTACGTGCAGATTCACGATCACGTGCTTACCCTCTTCCGACAACAAATAGTCTACGTCCTTTTGATTGTCCAGGAAAAGATTTTCTGTAAGTACACACGGACAACTGGTGTCCCGACAGATGGCCAGATTCTGCGACCAGTAGGGTTCCTGATGCGAATATACCCGTACCTTCAGTCCCGATTCTCTGGCTGCCGTAATCAGATCGCGGGCAAATGCCTTGCTCTCTGCCGAAGCTTCATTCCCGATATAGGCCGACCACCCGTTTGCCTCATGCCATTCTCCATCCGATGACGATGCATTGCAATGGATGGAGATCAGCAGCACGTTCTCCTTCCCTGCCCGCTGGCAGATCTCGTTCACGCGGCGGCACCGTTCGCGCAACGGGATGTCCTCCTCTTCCAGAACAATCCTTTCCGAATCGATACCATACTTCTGCAACTCGATCACCAGCCGTTCGGCAATCTCCCTGGTGTAGGCATATTCCCGGAGCCGCAAGTCGGGCGATTGCTTTCCCGGAGTCTCTTCTCCGTGCCCGTTATCAATAAGTATTTTCATTTCACCTCCTTTTTTAATGTTTTAGTGTCCAGCATTCAGCATCCAGCTTTTTTGTCAACAGTCAATTAATAATCCCTGCAAAGAGCGGACGGACAGACCGTCATGCCCTGTCTTGCCGTACCGGATACGGCTTCGCACATGAACGGCCGGAACAGCGGGAAGCATCTGTCTGATGCCTCCCTCAGATCAGGCCGACGGTTGCGAGCGACCTCCCGTTAAGGAATCACATCGTCCACATCATCCTTGCCAGAAGGCGAATCATCCTTGTCCGCACGATTGTAGGTTGCCAGTGTACGCATTTCCTGCAGACGCTTTCCCGGATGGAAGATTACTCGAGGCTTGCGAAGCAATGCCGATGTAAACTCGTCGGCGGATGGCGATCCCTTGCTGCTGGCCGAGATACGGAAGTTACCCAGATCGGCAAACTCGATCACCTCGCTGTTCTTCAGGTGGTTCACCAGTACCCAGATCATTCGGTCGAGTACCGCCTTGATGTCGGCCGATGTCAGTGTACAGGTTTCTGCAATCTCTTCACACAAATCATTGAAATGCACATTGCGTGTGCTTACAGACTGGGCATAAAACAGTTTGGCATCCTGTGATGCACCCTTCGACATGTCGCGTCTCTGTACCAATACATAATTTATAGCCATGATATACTACCGACAAGGTATTATGAATCAGCGTCATTGCCTCTTCATCCCTTATCGTATCACAAAGGTACGGCACGCCCGGAGCACGGAGTCAACCTGAGTCAACGAAGGTCAACGTCTGTCAACCATCAGACGGAAATGTTTCGTTTTTACCGGAAACAGACAGGAAGAAGGCGTCAGAAAGGCTGTGGTTTTCCGTCATGGCTCCCCCAGATATTAGAAGATGAGCCTTACCTGCCTCGGGGTGAACGAACGCTGGCACTTATGATAACCCAGGCGGGTCAGCTCCTCGTGCAGTTCATGATTGCGGACGATCCACCGGCTGAGCTGGATGGTCGCCGAGTTGGGGGTGCTGTTCCTGAAGTACAGACAGGCAAGTTCCTTTTTACTCATTGAATGAATTTCCATAGGTACAAGATACGAATCCCGGAAACGATTGTCAATAGATAAGGAGACCTATTTTTCTGCGAATCCATAATATTTAAATAAATTTAACCCTAATAAATAATTTATCACCTGAAAAGTTAAATCGATGCTGTAAAATGCATTTTATAGACTTTAATTCTATAAAATGCTTAAATACATTGAATTAAATATAAAATATTTGGAATTTAAATTTTCATATTTTATATTTGTAATCATAACAAATG
>JAHHQS010000218.1 GCA_020026285.1 Parabacteroides sp.
AGGGTGCCGACCTACCCGATCCAACTCTGGCCACAAAACTGTATTACCATTATCTCAAGAACAAGCAGTTGGGCAAGTTGCCTAAGAACTGCAAGTTCAACATCATCAACTTCGTGGATGTGGAATACAGCAGACGAGTAAACCCTATCCAGCAGAAATACATTAACAATCTTGCAGCTGCATCTGAAACAGCAGAGACCCTGTTGGAATCTCTTCAAAAGGGTAAGAAAGAAGGTGGTGGCGGTAGCGACCAGTTCTTCCAGACATCTGCAGTCAACTTCCTTGCTGCATGTATTTATTTCTTCATCAACTATGGTAAGGAACCATTTGATAAAGATGGCAATAAACTCCATGCAGAGAAGGTGCAGGATCCGACTACTAAACGGTGGAAGCTCACGGGAAGGGTCTTTGACAAAGAAGGCATCGAAGTAGAACCAGCTTACTGGTTAGGCAAATACTCCGATATGCCGCATATCCTATCATTCCTGAACGAGAATTACCAAACCATCTTTGAAGTTCTCGAAACAGACAATGAAGTAGCTCCCCTGCTTGGTCCGTTCCAGACAGCTTTGAAAAACAAAGCCATGGAGCAGTTGGAAGGTATGATTGGTACCTTACGTGTCTATACCTCACGTCTGGCCACGAAAGAATCCTACTGGATATTCCATCGTGATGGTGATGACTTCGATTTGAAAGTCAGCGACCCGAAGAATCCAAGTTATCTGCTGATTGCTAATGACCCTGAAATGGAATCAATCATTGGTGCTTTGAATGCCCTTATCCTGAACAGATTGGTTACGCGAGTAAACACTGGCCAAGGTAAGAATCTCCCTGTAAGTATCATCGTCGATGAGCTGCCGACATTGTATTTCCATAAGATAGACCGACTGATTGGTACAGCCCGAAGTAACAAGGTAAGTGTGGCTCTTGGTTTCCAGGAATTGCCCCAGCTCGAAGCCGATTACGGCAAGGTTGGTATGCAAAAGATTATCACCACAGTTGGTAACGTAGTCAGCGGATCGGCACGAAGCAAAGAAACCTTGGAATGGCTGAGCAATGATATATTCGGTAAGGTCGTTCAGATGAAGAAAGGAGTCACGATTGATCGAGATAAGACCTCCATTAATCTCAATGAGAATATGGACAGTTTAGTTCCTGCCAGTAAAATATCAGATATGCCTACGGGGTGGATTTGCGGACAGACTGCTCGAGACTTCGTGAAGACCAAAACGGGACGTAACAGTTCCATGAACATTCAAGAATCTGAGGAGTTCAAGACTTCTAAGTTCTACTGCAAAACAGACTTTGATATGAAGGATATTCAAAAGGAAGAATCCGAGTACGTGCCATTACCTAAGTTCTATACCTTCAAATCAAGGGATGCCCGTGAACGCATCCTGTATCAGAACTTCGTTCAGGTCGGTGAAGATGTCAAAGCCATGATCAAGGATGTACTCATGTACAAAGTGAAGTGAGAATTTAATCGTAAGTAAACACTACTTTAAGACTATAGTACATTGATTATCAAGATTAGTTCTTATTGTAGTGTTGCGATAATAAGGTTAAGAAACGACACTTTACCAAGGATAAGACACATGAGACAGAGTAAGACTTTATTATTGTTTGCCATATTCTTGATGGCTGGAGTATTCTCCGGCCATGCAGCTTTTCCTGGTTCCAACGTGAATCAGGAAAAGCTTTCCATTTATGACCTTCCCCCATTTGAAAGGGCCTGCAGGTGCATCAAGTTCTATGAAGGATTCCATAAACCAAAGCACTACCCTTACATCGGTTATGGTCATCGAGTTCGACCAGGAGAAAAGCTTGATTCCTATATCACAGAAAAGCAAGCCGATTCCCTATTGAGAAAAGACCTGCTTGATTTGTGTAAATTGTTCCGGCACTATGGAAAGGACAGCCTTTTGCTATCGACGCTTAGCTACAATATCGGACCCTATAAGCTGCTCGGTAATTCACAATACCCCAAAAGCCAGCTACTGATTCTATTAGAGAATGGAGAGCGTAGGATTCAGGATATCTACGTAAGCTATTGCCATTGGGACGGAAAAAAGATAGCGTCCATACGTCGGCGAAGAATTGTAGAATTGAAACTCCTTTATATTCCCTGAACTACTCTCCGTAGTAGATGTTTATTTGAGTGTTCACGACCTGTGCTACATCCAACTCTATCTTTGATTCCTCAAACTTCTTGTTTAAAGACAGGACATTCTTTGCAAGAACATCATCAACGCTGATGACTACACCTTCACCGACAGAAACCTTACATGGTCTGTTGGGTCCAATTCTATCAACAACCACTTCAGGAATCAGTCCATTTTGTACCCTGTATACCAGGATTAGCAGATTCCTCAATTTGATATCTTGAATCGAAATATTTTCTTCTTTGTTGAGAAGAGCTTCTTTTAACTCTTCCTTGTTGTAGATTGTTCTCATGGTAGTAAGTTTTCCTTAACGGGACACAAATATACGAAAAATCTTGAACTATGATTTAGGATGATTAGCTCAAATATCTGCCTATTCTTTGCCATCAGCATTTAGAAAAGTCTATCTCTTCCCTCTGGGAATATAACGTGCATGCACAAGGCGCACTAAACTTAAAGATTTGAAGTGCTTACCTGAAATCCAAATTTCAAAATATACTCAGTCAACGACCAAAAGTTTCAGTAAAAGAAAGAGTACCTCATTATTCAACATAATAATCCCAATAAATGCCCGAATAATCCTAATAAACGACACAATAAGCCTGTAATCAAATAAATTCAGTCAATGACCAAACTATATAGCCAACTACAGAATATTCCTGAGTGTTATTATTGGAAATATTTATATAAAAGAATAATTAATATAATAACTGATTCAGTTTATTAATGAGTTGTGAAATTAGTATAGCTATCCCATTTGCTATTTGTTCTGAATTGTCACCAAATGCTTTTAACGTCATAATTCCTAACCACACGGAAGAATCAATCTTAAAACCTGCCTGGTTTAGGATTGTACGAATATCATCAGTCAAAGGATAACTGAAGTTCTGGTAGTTTCTTTTTCCGTCGTATGAAACATGTCTGATACACAATTCTTCTTTGGTTATTGTTAGTTGTAATCCGCAAGGCAAGGTTTGGTAGCGTTTGTTATCATACCGAACCAACCCGAATTCACTTAGTTTTATGTCTAATCGTCCGAAAAGTTGGTCAAGATCCAATTTGTTTTTCTTATGTGTTTTGCATGAAGGGACTGGTGAGGTTTGTGAGGCTATTTCGATAGTGCCAGTCTTCAGATAGTTTTCAATTACTTGTCCCATCAGTTGACCATTTTCATAAGAATACGCTTTGTAATAACCTGGGTTTGGCATTAAAAGAATGTCTCTACCGTTAAGTTGAGCTTTCTTTAGACAATAAGGTAAAGTTTGTACGTTAGTCACTCCTATTTGTTTGAGTCCTCCGTTAAGATCTGTACAGAAGACAATCAGACGTTTTGGGCAAATAATATCGATAAGTTCTTTCGTCTTATGCTCGCAATATGTTTTTATTTCAGGTGAAAGTTCTCCCAATGCTTGTACGTCTCGTGTATTGAAATAATAGATGTTTGCAGCTGTACTTTTGAATAATTCTTCAGCAAGGAAATCATTCGTAAAGACTCGTTTTAGTTTTCCTCTCATCACATCATTGCCAACCCCATCGACAGCGTAAATGTTTACACCTTGCGCTAACATGGTTTTATCTCGTTTATCAATGCTTTCATCCTTACGCTCTTTCCTTTTATTTGCTATAGCCTGTGTATAGCTGCCACTTCCCCCCGGATTAATTCCAAGTATCAATAAGTCCACAGGCCGTTTAGGATAATCAGATTGGAACACATAAAAATCCAAATCAGTGGCTTTTGCAAATTTATCACACTGATAAGCTACTTCAGACAACCATTTATCTAGTTTTTCTTGAAATATATTTGAATCATTCATAAGTCAAAGCGATAATTTATATTTTGAAGATCTAACATTAGAATCAATGTCAACCCAATTCTATTTCCACACATCTACACTACAGAAAACATCCTTTATTTCAGTAACAAGTTTACCTATTATTTTTTTTCTATATTCAGGACTTATTATATTGAAAGTTCCCTCATGAGTAAAGTCTGAAAATCGAATTTCTTCTTCAAAAGGTAAGTCGAAAAATTTCCACAGGATAGTTTCTGAGTCTGATCCATAGTTGTCATCTGTATTCAGTAAAGATTTTAGAGATTCTCTGAAAGCTCTATTTTCCTTAATCTTATCGACACAAAAGCAGAGTGGCTCACCATATTGATATAAGATATAAAAAGTAAGACCAGAAGGACATTCATACGTCATGTACAACACTTTGTTGCTATAACCATGTTTATAGTCTTCGTTATGCGTCAAAAATGTAATAGTGTCTAAATCTAATTCATCTTCGCACACAGTACAACCAACGCCTTCTAATCTTTCTGACAATTCATTCCAGAAATCGGCCACAGCATGCCACTTAATGTGTTTGAAGTTTTCAACTAACAATTTAGTAGCCTTTAAATTATCCTCATTTTTTCCTATAAGCTTAGCAAGTTCTAAACGCTCCTCTATACTGATATCGTTTGTCATTTTCTTTATTAATTTAATGTATTGCAGAATAGATTCTCTTAGAAATGGTTTATCTATACAATCACACAAGCATCTCTCTAACCAAGGAATTACTAATTGATTGTAAGTCCTGATTCTGCACTTGTTTCTAATTTCTTCATTATGACGGGTTCCGTAACTCTCATCAGAGGGTTCTCTTCCAAACATAGTAAGGAATACCATGTTTATGTTCTCAGCAGGAATGTTATAATCACCTAAGAGCGTCTCATAATACCCTTCTAACTGTCCCCTATCATCATGGTTACTATCACGGGCATTAATTTTATTCTCTATAAAGAAAGCATGACGAGTATATTGATTAAGCACAAGAATATCAATTTGGTCTGACTCGCTTCGTCCATATTCGTTTGGAGTTACAGTTACACGAGCGTTTGATAATAACTCGTCAATAAAATTATCATCATACTCACAAGTTTGGAGAAATTTACGGAGAAAGATATCTCCACATTTATGGGAGCCGAATGGATTCAACAATGAAGCTATAAAAATTGAATGTAGACGTTCCTCATCATCCTGCTTAAATAGTCGTCCCTTAAGAATATCTTTATCTGTTGATATTCAACAAATTAGTTT
>JAHHQS010000219.1 GCA_020026285.1 Parabacteroides sp.
GTCTTTTCATAATCAATTTTTACGTTTCCCTGAAAAAGAAGATGTTGAAAAAGAAGATATAGATTTTTATTTTTTAGGAGAACCAAAAGATAGAGAAAAGTATTTAGTAAAATTACAAATATATTTAGAAAAGATAGGATATGTTTGTAAGTTTATGATACCTCATACTTCAGATGATTTTATTACATATAAAGATAATATAGAATTTGTAAAAAGAAGTAAATGTATTGTCGATGTTTATCAATATGGTCAATCGGGGATTACTAGAAGACCTTTGGAAGCATTATTCTATAATAAAAAATTACTTACGAATAATCTTCTAATAAAAGATATGGATTTTTATCATCCAAACAATATCTATCTTTTGCAAGATGAAAATTTTGAGGGTATAGTATCTTTTATGGAGAAGCCAGTTTATCAATTTTCTGATGATTTTAAAAAGAAATATGATGTGGAAAGTTGGTTGACGTTTTTTAAGTAGTTTGAAGTTATTATAAATTAATGAAAATCCTTATACTAAATACTTCTTTTCGTATCGGAGGAGCGGCTGTTGCAGCTAGTCGGTTAATGCGTGCATTGCAAAGAAATGATGTTGAAGTTTCTATGTTGGTTTTGAATGGAACAGAGGTGATTAATGGTGTTTTCTCAGTTAATGATACTTGGTGGAAACGTAAAATAAGTCTGTTTCGTTTTTATTGGGAACGTTTAATCATTTTTTTGTACAATCATTTCAATAGATCCGATCTGTTTCGTGTTTCAATAGCTAATACGGGGAACGATATAAGTAATCATCCTTTAGTGAAGGAGGCTGATATTATTCATCTTCATTGGATTAATCAGGGATTCCTTTCATTAAATGGTTTACACAAGTTATTTCAGCTTGGAAAACCAATTGTTTGGACAATGCATGACATGTGGCCATGTACAGGTATTTGTCATCACTCAAGAGAATGTGATAATTATACTAACAAATGTGGTAAATGTTTTTATCTGCAAAGTTCGAATGAAAGAGATTTGTCAACTTCAATTTTCTTGAAAAAGAAAGATGTATATCAATCTGCAAATATTACCTTTGTAGGTTGTAGTAAATGGCTGGCCAATAGAGCTAATCAAAGTTTATTACTTCATGATAAACAGGTCCTCGATATACCGAATCCATTAGATCTTTCTATCTTCAAAAAGCTGGATAGAAGCGGTTGTCGAAAGAAATTAAATTTACCGTTAGATAAACATTTAATTCTATTTGGTGCATTGAATGTAACAGATTCTCGCAAAGGGGTTGATTATCTTTTTAAAGCATTGTCTCTTTTGAAGGGAAAGAATATCGAATTAGTTGTTTTTGGTCAGGTAAAAAAGGAGATTAAAGACTTATTATCTGTTCCTATTCATTCTATGGGTTATTTAAGTGATGAGAATCAGATAGCCGAATTGTATAATGCAGTGGATATGTTTGTTACTTCTTCTTTGGAAGAAAATCTTCCGAATACAATAATGGAAGCAATGGCTTGTGGAACTTCCTGTGTCGGTTTTAATATTGGTGGCATTCCGGAAATGATAGATCATTTGCAAAATGGATACGTTGCTGAATATATGAATGCCGAAGATTTGGCAACCGGCATTCTTTGGGTTTTGGATAATACGGATAAAAAATCTCTTTCAGATTCTTGTATCAAGAAAGTGGAAGAGACTTATGCTGAAAATATTATAGCGGATAGATATAAAAAGCTTTATCAACAATTAATTGAAAACAATAGAAAAAGGTAAGAAATATGAGTACCCCTGTTAAATTCTCTATTATAACAATTACATATAATGCAGCTCAATGGCTAGAGCGGACAATACTTAGTATCCTGAGTCAGTCGTATCCGGATATTGAGTATATTATTATTGATGGTGCTTCAACTGATGGTACAGTTGATATTATTAAACAATATGCTCCGGGTATATCTTTTTGGAGTAGTGAACCAGATAAAGGCTTGTATGATGCGATGAATAAAGGATTAAAGCATGCAACAGGTGATTATGTCTGGTTTATTAATGCAGGAGATTCATTGCCTAATGCCGATTTGGTACAACGTATAGCAATGAAAATAGCAAAGCGTAAACATAAACCAGATGTAGTTTACGGTGAAACATCAATTGTTGATGCTGAAGGAAACGTTTTGGGATTACGTCGTCTGAGAGCTCCCAAAAAATTAACTTGGAAAAGTTTTCGAATGGGAATGCTTGTATGTCATCAGTCTTTTTTAGTAAAACGGGAGATTGCACCCGAATACGATTTAAGTTATCGTCTGAGTTCAGACTTTGATTGGTGTATTCGTTGTTTGAAAGCGTCAAAAGCCAATTATAATACTCGTATGGTTTTGTCGTATTTCTTGGATGAAGGATTGAGCTCGCAACAGAGAAAGGCTTCTTTAAAAGAACGTTATGATATAATGTGCAAATATTATGGTAAATTTGTAACCACAACTTTACATGGGTGGTTCGCCATACGTTTTTATTTGGCTAAAATATTTAAAGGAAGAGTTTGAAACTGAAATAAATAAGAAACTATATGCAGAAATTACTAAAGAATTGGGTCAAGCATATCGTGGCGATACTGATATTGCTTGTAACTACTGTTATTTATTTTTCTCCTTCTGTAATTGATGGAAAGGTCCTTCAGCAAGGAGATAACATCAAAGCTACTGGTATGGGGGGTAGTCAGATGAAGCAATATGAAGAAACTGCTGAACCAGGAGAGTTTAGTGTATGGTCGGATGCTATGTTCGGAGGAATGCCTTATGTGTCACTTTATGGAAATCCTGCTCCAAATTTGCCTCGTTATTCTTTGGTTGACGAATTATTCAAGTCATTGAGCTATTATGACGCTTCCATGGTTTTTATCGGCTTAGTATGTTTCTATCTTTTGATGTGTGTAATGGGAACAAGCTGGTGGCTGGCATTGGCAGGTGCCTTTGCTTTTGCTTTTGCATCTTATAACATGATTGTTATAGAAGCTGGTCATGTTGTCAAGGCATATGTAATAGCATATATGCCGGTAACTTTGGCTGGAATGGCATTGCTATTTAAGCGGAAATATTTATGGGGAGCCATTTTATTCCTGTTAGGAGTTGCTTTGTCTATTGGAAATAATCATATTCAGATTACATATTATTTGTTTATTCTTTGCTTGTTTATCTATATCGGATATCTTGTTCAGAAAATTCGTGAAAAGGATTTAGCCGAATTTGGTAAGGTAACAGCCATTATGGTTGTTTGTGCAATTCTGGCAGTTCTTCCGGGCATAAGAGGTTTATATGGTAACTGGGAGTTGAGCCAGCAATCAATCCGTGGCGCTTCTGAACTTACTCCAAAGCCAAGTGTCGATGGAACAGTTGAGAAAAAATCTACAGGTCTGGATAAAGATTATGCTTTTGCTTGGAGTTATGGTAAAGAGGAGTTATTGACTGTCTTGATTCCGAATGTCTATGGTGGAGGTTCAGGAGGAATGTTAGGAACTGATTCTGAATTTTACAAGAAAGCTAAGGCTGCGGGTATGCAGTTAGGTAAGGAAATTCAGGCTCCAACTTATTGGGGAGATAAGGTCTTTACTTCAGGACCGGTTTATTTTGGTGCTGTCGTTTGCTTCTTGTTCGTTTTGGGAATGTTTGTGGTTCGTAATCCAATGAAATGGTGGTTGTTTGCAGGAGCTCTGTTTATGACATTTCTTTCATTTGGTCGAAATATGGATTGGTTCAATGATTTCATGTTTCATTATCTTCCAATGTACAATAAATTCCGTACAGTAGAAATGGCTCTGGTTATTCCTGGACTTGTTGCTCCTATTATTGGAATATGGGGATTAAAGGAAATCTTGAACGAAAAGGTTGATAAGGAACATCTGAAGAAAGGTTTTATTGGAGCTTTGGGTATAACTGGAGGTCTTTCTTTAATTATTTGGTTGATGCCTGATCTTTTGCTTGATTTCCGTTCTGCTTATGACAGCCAGTATCAATTGCCAGAACAGTTTTATAATGCATTATTAATGGATCGTGCAACATTGGCGTCTGATGATGCTTTACGTTCTTTGTTGTTTATATTATTGAGTGCAGCTTTAGTGGCTTGGTTCTTTGTAGCAAAGAATAAAAAGTCTGTGGCAACTTATGTTGGCATAGGAATGACTTTGTTAATTTTTGCTGATATGTGGACTGTTGATAAGCGTTATCTGAGCGAAAAGAATTTCTTCCCTAAAAAGAATATCCAGGCTCATTATCAAGAATCTGTTTCGGATAAAGCTATATTGAAGGATAAGGCAAATTTCAGAGTATTGAATTTGAATAATACATTTTTGGAAACGAATACTTCCTATTATCATCATTCTATCGGCGGATATCATGCTGCTAAGTTAAGACGTTATCAGGAATTAATAGATAATCGTTTGCAGAATGAAATTAATTCAATTATCAGTTCTTTACAAAAGGCTAAAAGTGCACGTGATTTAATGAGTGCATTCAATCATTGTCCGTCATTAAATATGTTAAACACTCGTTATGTTATTTATAATCCAAGTCAGGAACCGATTGTGAATCCGATGGCTAATGGTAATGCCTGGTTTGTTAATGATATAAAGGTGGTTGAAAATGCCGATGAGGAAATAGCTTCATTAAATGAGATTGATCCGAAACATACAGCAGTTGTAGATAAACGTTTCGCTTCTCAGATTGAAGGTTTCAAACCTCAGATGGATTCTACAGCAACAATCAAATTGGATTCATATCGTCCAAACAAATTGGTTTATACTGCTAAGACTTCTTCGGAACAATTGGCTGTATTTTCTGAAGTATATTATCAGCCAGGATGGAATGCTACTATCGATGGCAAACCGGTTGACCATTTCCGTGCAGATTGGATTCTGAGAGCTATGCGAGTTCCACAGGGTGAACACAAAATTGTTTTTGAATTCAGGCCTGAAGGTTATGTTGTCGCAGCCAATGTGAGTGCTTATAGTAGTTTCTTGATTTTATTACTGTTGATTGGTGCTATAGGCTATTCTATTTGGCGGCAGGTTCGTGTTGAGCAGAAATCGGGTGATGAATAAAACGGAAAATATTTTATCATATAGTAGAGATTGATATTCTCTGATAAGAAAGTTAGAAAAATACTCCAGTCAGGAGTTT
>JAHHQS010000022.1 GCA_020026285.1 Parabacteroides sp.
TTTATTTATAATGCACAAGTAATGTTTACGAAATAGAATAGGGACAGAGTTTATGGGAATAGATTTATTTTGTTTTCTTTTTGTTTGAAGGGAAATTCAAGAAAAATAGTATAATATATTTGTTCTCATATGTTATCTTTGTTCTCATCTAATAATATAAAAACATAAAATATGTGTAAAAAAAATCGTTTGTCAGTGTTACTTCTTTTGTTGAGTGGCCTGTCATTATTAAGTTATGCTCAAAATGGGCAGAAGCAAACAAAAATCGAACAGGAAAAGCAGGAAATTATTAAGAAAGTAACTGAAAAATCAGAGCCTATTAAAATTAAGCACGGCCCTTATTTGCAGAATCTTAAAGAAACGGAAGTTACTATTGTATGGGAATCGAATTTGCCATCTCGTGGTTGGGTGGAACTGGCTCCAGATGATGGTACTCATTTTTATCATATAGAACGTCCTGTCTATTTTGATACCAATAGCGGAATAAAGAAAACTTCTTATCTTCATGCGGTGAAGATAAAAAACTTAACTCCAGGAACTACTTATCGATACAGAGTGTCTTCGCAAGAAGTTCTGTCTCATAAAGGGAATAGAATCTATCTTGGTTTGACTGCATCTTCAGAAGTTTATTCAGAAAAACCTCTGACTTTT
The DNA here is from genome assembly GCA_020026285.1 of Parabacteroides sp. The sequence goes on from JAHHQS010000022.1 coordinate 652, forward strand.
ACAACAAATGACTCCAGGAAATCCGAAACATCATTTGTTATGCTAAATGATATTCACGAACGTGAAGATGATATTGCTCCTTTGTTGGAGGTAGCCGATTATAAAGATAAAGATTTGGTTATATACAATGGTGATATGTTATCTATCCTGACTGACAGTGATCGAATTTTCAGAACATTCATGGATACAACCATAACTTTGTTTGCCAAAGAAAAGCCCATGTATTATGCCCGTGGAAATCATGAAACCAGAGGTGCTTATGCCGAACATTTCCAAAAATATATTTCTCCATTGGAACCTCATTTATATTATATGTTTACTCAGGGACCGGTTTGTTTTGTCGTTTTAGATACGGGTGAAGATAAACCTGACTCTTCTTTTGAATATTCCGGATTAGTCGAATTCGATAGTTACAGAACAGAGCAGGCTGCCTGGTTGGAAAAGGTAGTTCAGACTGATGAATATAAACAGGCAAGATTCAGAGTGATTATCGCACACATGCCTCCTGTTTCAGATAAGTCTCTTTGGCATGGACCACGGGATGTTTTAGAAAAATTTGTTCCCATATTAAACAAGGCCAATGTTGATTTGATGCTAAGTGGACATTTGCATCGATATGTTTATGTGGAGCCTTCATCAACAGTAAATTTCCCTGTCCTGATCAATGCCCATCGTACTGCTGTCAAAGCTGAAACAGCAGGAAATGACCTAAATGTAGAAGTTTTAGATTTAAAAGGGAAAGTTATAGATAAGAAATCTTATAAAGCTAAGTGAAGTATTTCCTTATTAATGTGTAACTTTGCAAACTGGAAAGAAAACAAAATTTTTATGGAAATAGCAGCTTTGGTTTCAGGCGGAGTAGATAGTTCTGTCGTTGTACATATGTTGAAGGAAGCCGGATACGATCCGACAATCTTTTATATCCGTATTGGAATGGAAGATAAGGATGGATATATCGATTGTCCGGCTGAAGAAGATATCGAAATAACTTCTTATATTGCAAAGAAGTATGGATGCCGTTTCGAACAGGTTTCTTTGCATGACGAATATTGGGAGAAAGTGGTTAGCTACACAATTGATTCTGTTAAGAGAGGCTTGACTCCTAATCCGGATATGATGTGCAATAAATTCATAAAATTTGGTTGCTTTGAAGAAAAATGGGGTAAGGATTTTGATAAAATAGCAACCGGACATTATGCAACTACAACAGAGCTTAATGGAAAGGTTTGGTTATCAACAGCCAAAGATCCGGTAAAAGATCAAACAGACTTTTTAGGGCAGATTACACGTTTACAGATTCAGAAATTAATGTTCCCTATCGGACATTTAATGAAGAGTGAGGTTCGTGCCATTGCTGAGGCTCAGAAATTGCCAAGTGCCAAAAGAAAAGATAGTCAGGGTATCTGTTTCTTGGGTAAAATAAATTATAATGATTTTATAGAACGTTATTTAGGTAAGCGTGTCGGTAAAATTATTGAACTTGAAACAGGTAAGGTTCTGGGTAAACATAATGGATATTGGTTCCATACAATTGGCCAGCGTAAAGGCCTGGGGCTTAGTGGTGGACCTTGGTTCGTAATAAAGAAGGATATTCGTCGGAACATCATTTATGTATCGAATGGATATGATCCGGAAACCCAATATGGCAAAGTAATTAATATGCATGGGTTTGATTTCATAACAGAAGATATATGGGGTGAATTTGACGATCGGAAGGAAATCACTTTTAAAGTGCGTCATACTCCTGAATTTACACATGGTTATATTAGACGTATTGGGGATGTTTATAGAATTGAGTCGGATGAAAAGATACAAGGTATAGCTCCTGGACAATATGGTGTGGTATATGATAAGGATCATCATTTGTGTTTGGGGAGTGGTATGATTATAAATGAACCTGATAAGGATAGTAAGGCCTAAAAAATTGGATTAATATCCTTTATTGTGCCAGTCATTACAGAATTTGCAAATGGACATGCTGATGAGGCGGTTCGTTATTCGGATAAAAATATAAATACTTATTTCTTTCCTAAGAAATAAGTATTAGAATAAAAATTTTACTTTTGTAAGATAAATAAAAAAACAATATAGAGGGTAAATATGCAGAAACCATCCATACCTAAGGGTACAAGAGATTTTTCGCCAGAAGAAATGGCGAAACGTAATTATATATTTAATACAATTCGTGACGTTTATCATTTATACGGATTTCAACAGATTGAAACTCCAGCCATGGAAAATCTATCTACATTGATGGGAAAGTATGGTGAGGAAGGTGATAAATTATTATTCAAGATATTAAATTCAGGAGATTGTTTTTCTGGAATTTCTGATGAAGAACTGGTTGAAAAGAATGCTGTAAGATTCGCTGCAAAAGCTTGTGAAAAAGGTTTGCGCTACGATTTGACAGTACCTTTTGCTCGTTTTGTTGTTCAGCATAGAAATGAAATCTCTTTCCCTTTCAAACGTTATCAGATTCAACCTGTTTGGCGTGCTGACCGACCACAAAAGGGACGTTATCGTGAATTCTATCAGTGTGATGGAGATGTTGTCGGATCAAATTCTTTAATTAATGAAGTGGAATTGATCCAGATTATGGATGAAGTCTTTCATCGTTTTGGTATCCGTGTTTGTATTAAGATGAATAATCGAAAGATTTTGTCTGGTATTGCGGAAATTCTAGGAGCAGCTGATAAAATTGTCGATATAACTGTTGCAATTGACAAGTTGGATAAGATTGGCTTGGAAAAAGTGAACGAAGAGTTACAGATGAAAGGTCTGTCTGAAGAAGCTATTCAGAAACTTCAGCCGGTAATTATGTTAAGCGGAACTAATCGTGAGAAGATTGCTTCATTGAAAGAGATCCTTGCAACTTCAGAAACAGGAGTGAAAGGTATTGAAGAAATGGAATTCATTTTGGATCGTATTGAAAAATTAAATCTTGGAGCTGAATTGGAATTGGATTTGACATTGGCTCGTGGATTGAATTATTATACAGGTGCTATCTTCGAAGTGAAAGCGTTAGATGTTCAGATAGGAAGTATTACAGGAGGTGGTCGTTATGATAACCTGACTGGTGTTTTCGGTATGGACGGTGTTTCAGGAGTCGGTATTTCTTTTGGTGCAGATCGTATATTTGATGTTTTAAATCAATTGGATCTATATCCTAAAGATGCGTTAATGACAACTCAGTTGTTGTTCGTCAATTTTGGTGAAAAGGAAGAAGCTTATTTATTGCCATTAATTGCTCAGGTTCGTGCGGCAGGAATCCGTTCTGAATTATATCCGGAATCAGCTAAAATGAAGAAACAGATGAGTTATGCTGACAATAAGAAAATTCCTTTTGTAGCTATTGTTGGTGAAACAGAAATGTCTGAAGGTAAAATCAATTTAAAGAATATGATTACAGGTGAACAGTCTATGGTTACCTTAAATGAATTGATTGATCTGTTCAAATAAGTGAATTTTTTTTCATGAATATAAGAATTGCAGCTGATGAATGATTAGCTGCAATTTTTGTAAAGTATATAATCAAAAAACATAATGAATATAAAATTATCAACGATTGGATTTTCCTTACTGGGAATGGTCGCTTGTAATAAAGTTCCAGAAATACAGATGGTAACATCTACAGAAGATTCTTGTTGGCAGCAACCTGTTGAATTGTCAGCTGTAGATAAAGATCTGCAGGCTGTTTCTATAATTAATACAGCAAATGTAGAACAGCAGATAGAAGGTTTTGGCGCTTGCTTTAATGAATTAGGCTGGACTTCACTAAGTAAGTTATCTGCCGGAGATAAGGAAAGTGTAATTAAGGAGTTATTTGAGCCAAATACTGGAGCTGGTTTTACTATTTGTCGTATGCCTGTTGCTGCAAATGACTTTTCTAGAGATTGGTATTCTTACAATGAACAGGAGGGTGATTTCGAAATGAAATCATTCAGCATCTCTAATGATAGGGAAACATTAATTCCTTTTATTCACAGTGCTTTGAAATATAATGGCGATTTAAAGTTGTGGGCTTCCCCTTGGTCTCCACCGTCATGGATGAAGCATAATAGACATTATGCAAGTACTTCGACAGATAGAACTGCTAAAAAACTAAGAAAGAAACTTCAGGCTGGCGAAGAGACTTATAGTGCAAAGATTATCGAAAATGGATTACCTGTAGAAAGAGAAGGTTTTGAAGGAACAGATATGTTTATTCGTAAACCAGCGTACCTGAAAGCTTATGCTCTTTATTTTTCTAAATTTATTGAGGCTTATAAGAATGAAAACATAAAGATTTCAATGGTGATGCCTCAGAATGAATTTAACTCTGCTCAGATTTTTCCCAGTTGTTGTTGGACTGCTGCCGGATTGGCTGAATTTGTAGGTGATTATTTAGGTCCGGCCATGGAGGAAAAGGGAGTGGAAGTTATGTTTGGTACAATGGAACGCCCAAATGCCGCTTTGGTTGATACAATCTTAACAGATTCTGAATGTAAGAAATATGTTAAAGGAGTTGCTTTTCAATGGGCCGGTAAAAATTCTATAGCATCAATTCATCAGCGTTATCCTGGAATGAAATTATACCAGAGCGAACAGGAATGTGGTGATGGAAAGAATACTTGGAATTCAGCCATGTATGCATGGAGTTTGATGCAACATTATTTGAACAATGGTACCACCGCCTATTTATATTGGAATATCTCTTTGGAAGAAGGTGGTATCAGTCGCTGGGGATGGGCTCAGAATTCATTAGTCGTGGTTGATGCAGATAAAAAAACATTTCGATATACTCCTGAATATTACGTGATGAAACATGTCAGTCACTTTGTTAAACCAGGAGCTAAAAAGTTGAAAATAGAGGGAGAGCGGAAAGGTCTGCTTTCATTCGTAAATCCTGATGGAAATGTCGTAGTTGTTATTTCAAATGAAACAGCTGATGAAAAAATATATCCTATATCCATAGATGGAAAGGTTTATGCTCCGAAATTAGCGGCCAATTCATTAAATACATTAGTTCTGGATGAAAAATGAAGAAAGTCAGTACATTCAGGAATGTTCTGGCTAAACTTTTGAAATAGTCAAGAAAAAGTAGTCGTTTGTTATATACGACTACTTTTTTTATGTACATTTGCTATGTTATTTAATCTTATAATTCTAATTAAATGGATAGTACAAGAAGAAAATTTTTCAAACAGACTTTGGCCGGTGCTGTATTGTTAAGTACAACTTCAGCTGCTAGTGCAGGTGAATTGACTATGCAGCCAAAAGCAAAGGCTCCAAAAGCTGTTAATCCTTTTCATTTGGGAATGGCGGGTTTTACATTTGTAAATTTTGATTTGAATACAACCCTTCGTACCATGCAGCAATTGGATGTTCATTATTTGTGTATTAAAGATTTCCATCTTCCTATGGATAGTACAGATGAACAAATAAAATCATTTCATGCCCGTTGTGCGGAATATGGTGTGACAGGTTATGCTGTTGGTCCAATTTATATGAAGTCGGAAGCCGAGATTGATAAAGCTTTTGAATATGCAAAACGAGTAGGAGTTAAAACGATAGTTGCAGTTCCTAATTATGAGCTTTTACCATATGTTGACAAAAAGGTTAAAGAATATGATTTCCGAATAGCTATTCATTTACATGGGCCAGATATTAAAATCTTTCCTGATGCAACAGATGTCTGGGAACATACAAAAGATTTAGATCCTCGTATTGGTATGTGTTTTGATATCGGCCATGATTTGAGAAATGGCTGTGATCCGGTTCAGGATATGCTGCGTTATCATTCACGCATATTTGACATGCATTTGAAAGATGTTACCGATGCTTCAAAAGCTGGTCGCGGTATACAGATAGGACGAGGTAAAATTGACTTTAAAGGATTGGTTAAAGCCATGAGAAAAGTAAATTATACCGGAATGTGTAGTTTGGAATATGAAAAAGATATGAAAGATCCTTTCTTGGGTATTGCAGAATCTATAGGATATTTCAAAGCTGTTTGTGATGAAAAATAATACGAAAAGTATTGTCTAAAATAATTTGAGCATGAAAAAGGAGATTGTCTTGAGTTTGTTGTCTCTGATGTTGACAGCGTGTGGTGGTATTAGTTATATGGGGATTGAAACAAGAAATCCGGGAGAAGTAACATTCCCTAAAGATGTTCGGAAGGTGTTGGTGGTAAATAATGCTATGGCACAATCTGAAGATTCTGGATATACTTATTCTCTTTTGGGTGTTGTACAGGATACTGCACGTGCAAAAGTGGATAGTGCCTTGTTTGATCTTTGTTCTGCTGCAGGTATGTCCATTTTAGATGCTTCTTTTTTTGAGGATGTTCTCCTTTTTCATGATCCTTTACGAACAGATAATAGTGGCCCGGGTGATGTAAAGCTGACTAATCAGCAAGTGGAGGAGCTTTGTCGCTCAAATGGAGTTGATGCTGTCATATCTCTTGATAAAATGTTTTTTGATATGAAGCGTAAGGATGAGAATTTAGGAGCTGGTTATCTTTCTGGAAATATACTTATAAAAATGAAAGGTATTATGCGTGCTTATATTCCTGAACGTGCACAGCCATTGGCTTCTATCTTAATTGAAGATTCTGTTCGTTTTGAACAAGCTGCTGAAAATCTGAAAATATTGAACTATTACATGCCGACAGCTACAGAAGCTCTACGCTATGCAGCATCAGCAATAGGACCGAAAGTGGCGGAATATTTTGTTCCTCATTGGTCTGAAGAAAGTCGTTGGTATTATAGTAATTCGAATTCTCGCTGGAAAGAAGCTTCAGCTTATGCTGCAGCAGGCAAGTGGAAAGCTGCTTCTGCTGTTTGGGAACGTTTGTATGAAAAGACATCGTCTAAATCAAAACAGGCTCAGATCGCTTCAAATATTGCTTTATGTAAGGAAATGAATACAGATCTGGAATCAGCCTATGATTGGGCTCAGAAAGCATATAGCTATTTTATCGAAATAGAGGGTTCTGAAGGAGAAAACGCCCGGTTACTGAAAGCTTATTCAGAAGTTTTGAAAAATAGAATTTTGGCAGATAAAAAACTAAATATTCAAATTGGTAGTAATTGATTTATTTTTTTGCTACTTTTGATAAATCAAAGAAAATAAAGTTTAAAGTTATGGCAGCAGGTCCGTCTCAATTACAATCGGTATTAGAATCATTCTTTACATCCACAATCAAGAAAATGTTGGATGACAATAAATATGCAGATATTAGTGATATTTATGTTCAGGCTGATCCGGAAAATGGAGAATTGTTGGTTTATGATGAAACTGAAAAATTAGTTGATAAGACAATTATTTTTAGTTGGGTAAAAAATACGGAAGAAGAAGAGGCCTTTAATAAACGGGTTGCAACTTCAGTCAAGAAAGCATTGAATGTTATTGTGACAACCGGAATTTTTGATAATCCTCAGTTTTTAAAGCCGTTGTCTGTCAGTTTGACCGATGATACTTTTGGGGTGATAGAGGAACTTTTGTTTTTAGATGACGATACATTTAGATTGGATGATCCGTTATTGAAAGATTTGGATTCTGATTTGGATGAATTTCTGGCAAAACTTCTTTCAGATGTCAATTAGACTTTATAACTTTGCTTCGCTTTAAATAAAAGTGATTGCCGAAATGGCTCAGTTGGTAGAGCAACGCATTCGTAATGCGTAGGTCACGGGTTCGAGTCCCGTTTTCGGCTCGATAAGCAGTTGTCTTTAATGATAGCTGCTTTTTTTATACTATTAATGATCGAGATATTATTTTAATCATGACTATATGCGATATGTAAACGACCATCATTAGTATAAATGGAGAGACTTTAATGAATATAGTTCTCAATTTGATGGATTTCAGCAGTTTTATTACAGATAAAAATAGTTCTGCAGCAGAAAAGTATTACCTTTGCACCTGTTTGAGAAAACTAATTTTGAATTTAATAATTTAAACCTTAAAATATCCATGTTTAAAAAATTCCATGGGTTCCAGATGGTAGAACAATACCAGGAACTGAAAAAAGCCAAACGTTTGGCAAAAGAGAAGAATTTTGTCCGAATATTCAAAATCCTTTTTGCTACAATCGTAGCGTTAGTTTTATGGCTTATTCCAACTGAATCGTTTGGGGTAGAAGGCCTGACTCTTATTGAACAGCGAACAATCGCTATTTTTGTTTTTGCAACATTAATGTGGGTACTCGAAGGTATTCCTGCATGGACTACTTCTGTATTGGTTGTTGTCTTGTTATTGTTTACAACATCCGATAGTAGTTTGTGGTTTCTCAGAGAAGGTATACCTGAAGAAACTTTAGGAAAAGCAACAAGCTATAAGGCATTGATGCATTGTTTTGCCGATCCGATCATTATGTTGTTTATAGGTGGTTTTATTTTGGCTATTGCTGCAACAAAAACAGGATTGGACAGTATGCTGGCTCGAGTTATGTTGAAACCTTTCGGAACACGCTCGTGCAATGTAATGTTAGGCTTCCTTATTGTTACTGCATTTTTCTCTATGTTCTTGAGTAATACAGCAACAGCTGCTATGATGTTAACATTTTTGACTCCAGTGTTAAAGGCTCTTCCCGCTGATGGAAAAGGAAAGATTGGTTTAGCTTTGGCTATCCCTGTTGCCGCCAATGTTGGTGGTATGGGTACACCTATTGGAACACCTCCAAATGCAATTGCCTTGAAATATTTGAATGATCCCGAAGGATTGAATCTGAATATCGGGTTTGGTGAATGGATGTCATTCATGGTCCCTTTCACAATAGTTTTGATTTTTATTAGTTGGTTCGTTTTGTTACGTCTTTTCCCTTTCAAGCAAAAAACGATACATTTGGATATTACGGGAGAGGCTAAAAAAGACTGGCGTTCTATCGTTGTATATATCACATTTGCTGTAACAGTCTTTCTGTGGATTACAGATAAATTTACAGGTGTTAATTCGAATGTGGTTGCCATGTTGCCTGTTGGGGTATTCTGTGCGATAGGAGTGATAACCAAACGAGATTTGGAAGAAATCAACTGGAGTGTCTTGTGGATGGTTTCTGGAGGTTTCGCTCTTGGTGTTGCTTTAAATCAGACAGGTCTGGCTGCTCATATGATTCAGTCGATACCATTCGACCAGTGGTCTCCAATTGCGATGTTGATTGGTTCCGGATTAATCTGTTATGCAATGGCAAACTTTATCTCACATACAGCTACAGCTGCATTGCTTGTACCTATCCTGGCTGTTGCCGGAGTAAGTATGTCCGAAATACTTCAGCCGTTAGGAGGCGTAAGTACATTATTGATTGGTGTTGCTTTAGGCTCTTCATTGGGTATGGTTTTGCCTATCAGTACTCCTCCAAATGCTTTAGCTCATGCAACCGGTCTGATTGAACAAAAGTATATGGCAAAAGTCGGTCTGATTATGGGTGTATTAGGTTTGGTGTTAGGTTATTTAATGTTGATTGTACTCGGATCAAATGGATTGATTTAATTTAATGATCGAAATATATCGAATCAATCAGTTAATATAATTCAGCCCGTTATTGATTTTTTTGAATCAGTAACGGGTTGTTTTTTCTCTGTCTGAATCATTCAAAAAAACTTGCTTTTCGCCTTTAATTGTTGTATATTGGGAATACTGAAAAAAAGAAATACTATGATTAAAGCAGTAGATTATAACAAGGTTCCTGAGAATTTTGCTCATTGCCTTGCCAAAGATTGTAAAAGGGCCGATTCTTGCCTGAGATATCAAATTTCCCGTTTCATTCCAAACTCTATGTACTCTGTACGCATTGTCAATCCATTCAGACAAAAGCAGGGAGATAACTGTTCCGAATATTTGAGTGATGTTCTAGTAAAAGTTACTTATGGCTGGAATCATATGTTCGATAAGCTGATTCATGAGAAAGCTGTAGCTATCAAGAAAGAATTATCCGTACATTATGGGAAAACAGAATTTTATCGATTGAAACGAAGTGAAAAAGGTTTTAGTCTGGAAGAGCAAGAGTATGTGAAAAATGTCTTTCTCCGTAATGGAATTAAAGAAGATCCTGTGTATGATGAGGTAAGATATGAATATGTTTGGTATAAATGACTCATGAATTAATTTATTATCAAAACTTTTTTTAGTTTCATGATGATGGAACTGCAGTTTCAATACCATGAAACAAAAGTTTCCTGCCAGTGAAACTTTTTTATGTTTATCGATTTGTCGCAATTTGATAGGACTTTGTCGTCTAAACGATGAGATTGAGTTGAAATATAATCTCTGGTCTCTAGATTAATTTATATATTTGCCATTCGAAAGAACTCTTTTTAAAGGCATATATGTTGCATTTTTAGAAAGGCTATTATACTCAAAGATAATCATGAAAGATAAAAATATGAAACGATTAGGTTTAGCTATGTTATTTTCGGCTTGTGTTGCCGGATGCTGGGCTCAAAATGGAAGTGAGCCTATAGAGCTGAAAGAAATCATTAATGGAAAATTCAGACAAGTTACTAATGTGGGTGAAATGCGTTCATTACCAGATGGTATCCACTATACAGCCATGAATCCGCAGCGTACAATGATTGTGAAGTACTCTTATCGAACAGGGAATCCTGTTGATACTTTATTCAATGTAGCTACGGCTCGTGAATGTACTATCGACAAGTTTGATAACTATACAATCAGCAGTACAGGTCATAGGATTCTTATTTCATGTGATACGGAGTCAATCTATCGTCGCTCTTCCAAAGCGAATGTATATGATTATGATGTTCGTCGTAATTTTCTGAAGCCATTGAGTAACACACCGGGTAAGCAGATGATTCCGACATTCTCTCCAGACGGACGTATGTGTGCTTATGTAAAAGATAACAACATCTGGATTCGTAAATTTGATTTTGATACAGAAATTCAGATCACCAAGGATGGTAAAATCAATTCTATATTAAATGGAGTAACTGATTGGGTGTATGAAGAAGAATTTTCTGTAACTAATTTGATGGCTTGGTCTCCTGATAGTAAGGTTCTGGCTTTTGTCCGTTCTGATGAAACAGAAGTTCCTGAATATTCAATGCAGATATATGGAAAAGGTTTGTATCCGGGATATTATAAATTTAAATATCCAAAAGCTGGCGAAAAGAATTCCAAGGTTTCTGTCATGGCTTATAACATTTCAAGTAAGGATACCAAGAAACTTAATGTTCCATTGGATGCCGACGGATATATCCCTCGTATAGCTTTTACTACAAAATCAGATCAGTTGGCAGTAATGACACTGAATCGTCAGCAGAACCGATTTGATATGTATTATACAAATCCGAAAAGTGGAGTTTCCAAGTTGATTTTCAAGGATGAAAACAAATGTTATGTCGATTCCGAATGGTTGACATCAATCCGTTTTATGGAAAGTGGATTTACTTATGTAAGTGAACAGGATGGTTATTCTCATATTTATTTATATTCACCAACAGGAGTCTTGATCCGTCAGATAACAAAAGGAAATTGGGACGTTACGGCTTTGTTAGGATACGATGAGGAAAAGAAGGTTACTTATTATGAATCAGCAGAAGAAAGTCCGATGAATCGTGCTGTCTATATGATTGATGCTAAAGGTAAGAAAACGAAACTGTCAACTCAGTTAGGAACAAATCATGCTTCTTTCAGTGCCAATTTCGCTTATTATGTGAATCGTTATTCAAGTGTGAAAACACCAATGCAGATTACGGTAAATGAAACTAGGAAAAATCAGGTGTTGCGTGTTCTTCAGGATAATCAGTCATTGAAAAATAAACTGGCTCAGAAATCTTTTTCTCCGAAAGAATTTACAACGGTTACAACAGAATCTGGTTATGAATTAAATGCATGGATGGTTAAACCAGTCAATTTTGATCCAAACAAGAAATATCCTGTATTAATGGTTCAATATAGCGGACCAAATTCTCAGCAGGTTCTGGATCAGTATGGAATGGATTGGGAACAATACCTGGCTTCTAAAGGAATTATTGTTGCCTGTGTTGATGGTCGTGGAACAGGTGCTCGCGGGGAAGCTTTCCGCAAATGTACTTATTTAAAAATGGGTGTTCTGGAATCACAGGACCAGGTGGAAGCTGCACATGCTTTGGGAAAACTTCCTTATATTGATTCAAAAAGAATGGCTATCTGGGGATGGAGCTTTGGTGGATATAATACCTTGATGGCTTTGTCTGTAGGTAAAGGTACATTCAAGGTCGGTATTGCAGTCGCTCCTCCAACCGATTGGAGATATTATGATACGGTTTACACAGAACGTTTTATGCGAACACCGCAGGAAAACCATGATGGTTATGTAGAAACAGCTCCATTGAATAAAGTTAAGGATCTTCAGGGTAAATTGTTATTGATTCATGGAACTGCTGATGATAATGTCCATTTTATGCAGACTATGGTGTATGCAGAAGCTTTGGTTCAGGCCGGAAAACAGTTTGATATGCATTTATATAAGGATCGTAATCATAGTATTTACGGCGGAAATACTCGTTATCACCTTTATACAAAGATGTCAAATTATCTATTTGAAAATTTGTAATAATGGTTGAACATGTTAAGAAACCGGATTGGTTGAAGATCAGACTTCGTGGAAACGAACATTTCACGCAAACTAAAAAGATTGTAGAGTCTCATTGTCTTCACACAATTTGTACGAGTGGCAAGTGTCCGAATATGGGCGAATGCTGGAGCAGGGGTACTGCCACTTTTATGATTGGAGGAGATATCTGTACCCGTTCATGTCGTTTTTGTAATACGCTGACAGGGAAGCCGCATCCTTTGGATCCGAAAGAACCGGAGAATGTAGCTGAGAGTATTCGTTTGATGAAATTGAAACATGCGGTAGTTACTTCTGTTGACCGTGATGATCTTCCTGACCTGGGAGCGTCTCACTGGGCTGAAACTATACGAAAGATCAAACAAGTAAATCCTGAAACGACATTGGAAGTGCTGATTCCTGATTTTCAAGGGCGGTTGGATCTGGTAGATTTAGTTATCGATGCTGCGCCGGAAATAATTTCTCATAACATGGAAACGATTCGTCGTATATCTCCAAAAGTTCGAAGTGCAGCTCGTTATGATGTGAGTTTATCCGTATTGAAACGGATTGCTTCTCGAAATATTGTTGCAAAGACCGGTATCATGGTCGGATTAGGAGAAACGGAAGAGGAGGTTTATGAACTGATGGATGATGTATTAGCAGCAGGGGTATCTGTTTTTACGATAGGACAGTATCTTCAGCCTTCAAGGAAGAATATTCCTGTAACAGAATATATTCATCCGGATCAATTCGAAAAATATCGTGTAATTGCCTTGGAAAAAGGATTTAAACATGTTGAAAGTGCGCCATTAGTACGTTCTTCTTATCATGCAGAGAAACATGTCTGATTTATATCAGTATTGATTTCTAATGAATAAAATATATTTTGTCTGTCTTGTTAGATATAAATTGAATTTCTCTATCTAACAAGACAGACAAATTTTGTATAATAAAAAGATTTATTTGGATTTTTTTATAAAATAGACAGACTTTATTCTTAAAATAAAAAAAACATTTTGTGCTATTCATTTGTTTTAATATTAAGAATACTCAAAAGAGGAAAATCGAGAATCTGTAGTAATTGATATATGTTGAATTTTGATTATTGATGTTGAATTATGGACCGAATAAACAAAAAATGGGATAATCAGGCATTAGGATTATTTCCTTTATGCTTATTTATGTTTTTAGAAAATTTTATTTCCTATTTTCAATCATATATCATATCTGTGTTATTTTGTATATTAAGTATAGTTATCTTTTATCTGTTGCGTAAAGATAAAATATACTTGTTTATGTTATTGCCAGCCTCTGCTACTTTTATTTTATATTCTATTTTTATGTATTTCATTCCGAAAAAGGATATTTTGGTAACTCATACGCCTTTAGTGACTGAAATCATTTTTGTAATAGTACTATTATTTGTAAATATAAGCAAGCGCCCTATAATATATAAAATACATAAAAAAAAGGAACTTTCTTTTGAGAAGAGTGTTTATGTTGCAATGTTAGATGAGTTCTATTTAATATCCAAGATTGTTTTTCTGGCTTTCATTGCACATCTTGTTTTGGCTAGTGTTTATTATCTATTGTTCCCGGATAATACAATCGATGTTCTTGTTTCTCACTTTGTCTATAGGGATTCGACATTATTAATAGCTGCTTTGATAATAGGATATGAATTTATTCGGCTGAAGTTGCTGAGAAAAGAATTGAAAAAGGAGAAATGGCTTCCTATATTAGGTGATAACGGTAAGGTGATTGGATGTGTCGCTTATTCAATGAGTAAGTTATTGCATAAAAAGTATTTTCATCCAATTGTCCGTATTGTTTTAATATACAAAGGGAAATTGTTTTTAACAAGCAGGCTTCGTAATTCAATCGTTTCTGCAGCGAAGCTGGATCATCCTTTCTATCGGTATGTCTTGTTCCGTGAGACAATTGATATAGCTGTTCGTAAAACTTTTTCCGAACATAAATGTTCATGGAAAGATATACAACCTCATTTGTTGATTCGATATGTTTATGAAGATGCAAAAGTAAAACATCAGGTTTCATTATATGTTTTAAAGATAGAGGATGAGAAGCTGCTGGATCAATTGTCTGAACAAGGAGGCAAACTTTGGTCTACAACTCAGATTGATGAAAATATAAACAAAGGAATATTCTCTGTTTATTTTGAAAAAGAATATCCTTATCTTAAAAACACTATTCTGTTGGCTGAGAATTATAATTCATTGGAGATTTGTGCTAAAGAAATCTCCTGATTAACGATTTCCCAATTCTATTACTTCCAGGTCTTTAATTTTATCTCCATCAATAGAAAAGCGAAGTAAAGTTCTTTTTACATGAAAACCACTTTTCCCTGCTGCTCCTGGATTCATATGCAGACATTGAAGGGTTGGATCAAAGACAACTTTTAATATATGAGAGTGTCCGGCAATAAAAAGGTTGGGTCTTGTTATAAACAGTTCTTTTCTGATTTCCGGATTATAACGTCCGGGATAACCTCCTATATGAGTCATCATTACTTTTACACCTTCTATTTGGAAGTGGGCTGTTTTGGGAAATTCCAGTCGGATGTTTTCTCCATCGATATTACCATAAACAGCTCTCAAAGGTTTTATGGCTGCTAGCTGCTTAACCAGATCATCAGATCCGATATCTCCTGCATGCCAGATTTCATCGCATTCACTGAAATATTTAATATATTTCTCATCCCAATAACCGTGGGTATCTGATAAAAGACCTATTTTTCTCATAAATCCATTCTTTTGTTAGGCAAAAGTATTTATATTTACAGAACTAAGCGACTAATACGATGGAAAATATTTATAGATATTTTAGACGTGACATAAGTTGGCTCTCTTTTAATTATCGTGTATTAAAAGAAGCTGAAGATATATCTTTGCCTATTTATGAACGAATCAAGTTCTTGTCCATCTATTCCTCCAATCTGGAAGAGTTTTATGAAATACGTGTAGCTGAACATCGTGGAGTTATAATGAAGAAAAACTTTACGGAGGAAAGTACGGATGAGGCAGAGGCTACTTTGGCTGAAATAACTCAGGAAGTAAATTGGCAGCAGCAGGAATATGCACGAGTCTTCCAGGATGTTGTTGAAGAACTGAATCGTCAGGGTGTTTATTTGTATCAGGATTCTAAACCGGAACCTTTTCATGAAGATTTTGTCCGGAATTTTTTCAATGAGGAAGTTTTCCCTTTTTTGGCTCCTGTAATGATTCAGAAAGATGACATCAGAACATTTATTCGTGACAAGCGTTTATATCTGGTTATTCGTATGTGCAAGAGGAAACGTCCCAATGTATTGGTCGAAAAGGAAGAAATTCCATATCAGTATGCTTTGATGAAGATACCTCATTCCAAAGTTTCTCGATTTATTGAATTGCCGGAACACGAAGGTAAACATTATATCATGTTTGTTGATGATATCATTCGGGCCAATCTGTCGTCTGTATTTCCTGGTTATGTGATCGATTCGTGTTATAGTATCAAAATATCGCGTGATGCAGATATCTATCTGGAAGATGAAACCAGACATAGTATTGTTGAGAATATTCGAAAGAAATTAAAGAAACGTAAGATTGGAGCATTGAGCCGTTTCATGTATGATATAGCTATGCCGCATGATTTCTTGGAGTTTCTATGCAAGTCTTTTAATATAGCGAAAGAAGATTTAGTTAAAGGAGGACGCTATCATAATCTGCAGGATTTGATAAAATTGCCTAATCCGAAAGGAAAAGAGCTGGAGCGTCAGGTTCCGCCTCCAATGAGAGTTTCTTATTTGGATGAGAAAGGTTCTATGTTTCGTGCTATTAAAAAACGGGATGTTTTTTTACATTTCCCATATCAGTCTTTTGATTATCTGATTCGTTTCCTGATGGAAGCAGCTTTCGATCCAAAGGTTGAAGAAATAAAGATTACACAGTATCGTGTTGCCGAGAACTCTGCTGTGATAAATTCTTTGATTAGTGCAGCGCAGAATGGAAAAAAAGTCACTGTTTTTGTTGAATTGAAAGCTCGTTTTGATGAGGAAAACAATATGAGTACATCCGAAAGGATGAAACAGGCAGGAATTCGAATTATATATAGTATTCCGGGATTGAAAGTTCATGCAAAAGTGGCTGTTATCTTGAGAAAGAATACCGAAAATGGTAGAAAATATAAGGATTTTGCTTATTTGAGTACAGGAAATTTCAATGAAAAGACGGCACGAATCTATTCGGATATGGCTTTGCTGACTTGTAATCCTCAGTTTGTTGAAGATATCAATAAAGTCTTTGCCGTATTGGAAGGAAATCTGACAGAACCTGTATTTTCTCATTTATTGGTTGCTCGTTTCAATATGGTTCCTCAATTGGAACAGATGATAGAAAGAGAAATTGAACATGTGCGTGAAGGAAGAAAGGGTAGAATTGTTCTGAAGATGAACGGACTTCATGATAAACACATGATTGATTGTTTGTATCATGCCAGTGAATGTGGAGTGGATATCGATTTATTGGTGAGAGGAATCTGTTGTCTTGTTCCTAATCAGCCGTATAGCAGACACATCCGTATTATTCGTATTGTAGATATGTTTTTGGAACATTCAAGAGTTTGGTATTTCTATAATGATGGAGAAGAGGATTTATATCTGACTTCGGCCGATTGGATGAAACGTAATTTGAATCGTCGAATAGAAACAGCATTCCCGGTCTTGGATCCATCTATCAAACGGCAGATATTGGACATTTTGAAGATACAGTTAAAGGATAATGTGAAAGCTTGTTGGATAGATGAAAATCTGAAGAATATTCCCAAGAGGGATGATAGTCCAGAGAAAGTTCGCTCGCAGTTGGCTATTTATGAGTTACTGAAACAAGCACAAGATATATAAATAGATTAAACGGATGGAAGAAGAATTGCTTTGGGCGGATTTATATCCTTTTTTATATGGTTTGGGATTGATTTTTTTGATCCCGTTTGTTTATTGGTTTGGTTTTCGTTCTGGCAGAAGAAAAGAACGGATCGAAACAACTCGTAAACGCTGGAAACAAAAGCAGATATTGATTGGACATCATCAGGAAGAACGTGGTTTATATGTTGAGAAAATTAAGTTTCTGGAAAATGAATTAGGACGAATTAGTCAGGAGTCAGAATCTTATCAGAAGAAGTTGGATGACATTGCTTTCTATCGTCAGAAAATTGTTATTTGTGAACAGCAGATTAAACAACTTTCTTCTGCAGAAGCGGAATATCCAGGACTGACCTTATTGTATCAAATGAAAAATGATCCGATTCATACGAATCTGACCAGGGAGGATTGGGATACTTTGTTTGCTTTAACGGATGATTTATTTGGCCATTGTATCTCGTCACTCCAGGAGAAATATGGATTGACTCGTCATGAACAGGAAATCTGCTGCCTGATAAAATGGTATTTTCCCCGTAAAGAACAATTGGAGATCTTTAATAATACTTCCGATGCTTTGACCAAGTCGAAGAATCGTTTGAAAAAACGTTTGCCGTTGGATGATAAAGGAGATTTGGAAACTTTTATACGGCAATTTTAATTTGTCAATTGTCCGGTTTAAATATCCGGTTACTTATGAATAAGGCTGTAATATGTTGTATTACAGCTTTTATTATATATGTACCATTGTCCGTGTCCTTTTTATGTATAATGTGATATTAAGAATACCTTTGCAGTATACTTTTTCGCTCGTGTTTGTTTTTATAGAAATTAGTATTATGAAGGTAAATGGTAAATGTCAGTTGTCCGGAGTCTTAATCTTATTTATGATTTGGGGATTGTTCGGTTGTAATTCCGGTTCGGTTGTTAAACGT
Organism: Parabacteroides sp.; assembly: GCA_020026285.1. Next base: position 19,040 of record JAHHQS010000022.1, read on the forward strand.
GCAACTGGAGTTCCCTATGAAGTCATGGTTGTGATGGATCAGGATTTGTGGGAAGGAAATGTCGGTGAATTATTACAAGATCATCTTCAATCTCCTTATCCGGGATTGCCACAGCTTGAACCTACAGCCAAACTCTCTTATTGTACTCCTTCCTCATTTAACGATTTTATGCGTTATGTCCGGAATATCTTATTGGTAGATGTAAATCCTCAGGCATATACGAAAGTTTCATTGGTGAGCGATCGGGATCTTTGGGCAAACGGACAACTGGTTTTACGTTTACAATCTCCATCAAAAGATTCGCTGGAGATTTATTTGAAGGAAGATCAAAGTGAAATGTTGGATTATATTCGGAAAGTGGAACAGCGAAGATATGCCAATTATCTGCAGGAGCATTACAACTCTTTTCTAGCTGAAAAAGTAAAAGCCGGATTTGGTTTGGAAATCAATGCTCCGGAGGAATTAAGTTCTTCGAAAATTGATTCTACTTTTCATTGGTTCTCGAACAATGCGAATACCGGAAGAATGGATATGATCTATTACGAATTTCCAGCCAAGTCGGAAGCTGATTTGAATCAGTCAAACCTGATAGCGAAGAGAGATTCTGTTACTCGGCAATACGTTCCAGGTTCATTCGAGGGATCTTATATGAAAACAGAAACTCGTTTCCCTATAGAATATGAATCTTTATCTTCCAAATCTCATCAAGGAGCGTCTCTTCGTGGATTGTGGAAAATGGAAGGAGATATGATGGGCGGACCTTTTGTCTCGTATGCATGGTTCGATAAAGCAAATCAAAGGATTGTCGTGGCCGAAGGATTTGTTTATGCTCCGGAAACAAACAAGAAACTTTATATGCATCGATTAGAATCCGCCTTACTGACAGCTCGTTTGTTATAGTTCAAATAACTTAAGTTCTTCCGGGTTATAGCTTGTACGTATTCTCCATTCCTGAGGATAAAGATTGTTAGCTCTATTACCGAGATTTTTGACAAATCCTAGAGGCTTTTGTTTATATGTTAACAGTACATATCCTTTAGAAACGTCACCTGGAAGAACCAAGGCTTCTTTACGAAGATATTGGATAGCCGTATTCCAATCCACTTCATGCTGGATGAATGCTTCCGGGTCAAGAAGAGTACTTAATGCTAATGATTGTGAAGGAATCAGGTCTTTCCCTTTTAACTCTCCAACTTCTATACCAGCAGTCAGTATATAAAGTTTGTCATTGATAAAAGGATAGACAGCTTCCACCTCGGGAGTCAGCAGGTAGAGAGTGGTATCTTTCCAAACAGGGTTGAGTTTTACATCCGATTTCAGAGAATTCTTAACTTGGGCTGGAACAGATAATTGATTTTTGCCTTTTTGTTTTTTATCCTTATTCTTTGTTTTCAGACGAAGTTCGATACGCTCTCCTTCTTTCTTTTTAAGAACAGCTAAAAAGAATCCTTCTCCTTTGGTACGATGAGGAAAAAATCGATAAACAGGATTGTTATGTTTCAGAGCTCCACAGATATTCCATTCTTCTTTGGTTGGAATTTCTACCGATTCGGCACCTAGCTCATCCATGATATATTGAATGTTCTCTTCATCCTCTTCAGTATTGTAAGTACATGTACTGTAAATAAGAAACCCTCCAGGTTTTAAAGCATTCCAAATGTCATGAATAATTCTTCGTTGGCGTGAAGCACAGAGTTCTACGTTGGCAACACTCCATTCTCCGGTACTGTCTGTGTCCTTTCTGAACATACCTTCTCCAGAACAAGGCACGTCGGTTACGATAACATCAAACAAATGGGTCAGCTGTCCGATTTCTTCCGGATCATTGTTGGTTACAATATTGTTTGGACATCCCCACTTCTGAATATTTTCTGCTAGGATATAACTGCGAGAACGGATAACTTCGTTACTGACAACAACACTTCCTTCGGGTAAAATACTATGAAGATGTGTAGATTTCCCTCCTGGAGCAGCACATAAATCCAGACAAACTACAGGTTCTTCAACGCAAGTTTTAATTGCTTGTTCCAAAAACATAGAACCTGCTTCCTGAACATAATAATTTCCCGTCTGGAATAAGGGATCGAACGTGAATGACAATCGCTCCGGTAAATAATATCCTAAAGTACTCCACGGAACAGAAGGTGTAGCAGGTGCTTTCAATCCTTTTTGGGGATTGATTCGTATACTGACAGGTACGTCTGCCATCAATGCTTTTTCCAACTTGTCATATTCATCGCCTAATAGGGCGCGAGTTCGGGTAATAAAATCAACAGGAAGTGCCATTTTGCTTGAATTCTTTCATGCAAAAATAGTATTTTTGTAGAAAAGTTTGAAATATGCAAGCATCATTATATCTGATACCGGTAACTTTAGGTGAAACAGAACATCGTCGTGTGTTGCCGGAATACAATCGTGAAGTTATTCTAAGCATTAAACATTTTGTTGTAGAGAACATACGGACGGCTCGCCGCTTCTTAAAGAAAGTTGAACCATCTATTGTGATAGATGATTTGACTTTCTATGAATTAAACAAGCATACTTCTCCTGATCAGGTTTCAGGTTATCTGGCTCCGTTGGCAAAAGGAGAATCCGTAGGAGTTATATCCGAAGCCGGTTGTCCGGCAGTTGCAGATCCGGGAGCTGATGTTGTAGCTATTGCTCAGCGTAAGAAATATCCGGTTGTCCCGTTAGTTGGTCCTTCTTCCATTATCCTTTCTGTAATGGCTTCAGGTTTTAACGGACAGAGTTTTGCATTCCATGGTTATCTGCCAATTGACGCTGGAGAAAGGGTAAATACAATAAAGAAGCTCGAAGGTCGCATTTATTCTGAGAATCAGACTCAGTTGTTTATTGAAACACCTTATCGGAATATCAGGCTTGTAGAAGAACTGATCAAGATTTGTCGTCCTTCCACCAAGTTATGTATTGCTTCTGATATTACTTGTGCAGATGAATTCATTCAGACTCGTCCCGTAAAGGAATGGGCTGGCAAATTACCGGATCTGGCTAAGAAACCTACAATCTTTTTAATCTATAAATAAGATGGAAAAGTATCAGGCTCATCCAACTGCGGTAATCGATGCGGATTGTTCGATAGGTGATGGAACGTATATTTGGCATTTCTCTCATATTATGTCGGGTTGCCGGATAGGTGAACGATGTAATATCGGACAGAATGTTGTAATTTCTCCTGATGTCGTTTTAGGTAATAATGTGAAGATACAAAATAATGTATCAGTTTATACCGGAGTAATTTGCGAAGATGATGTTTTTCTAGGGCCAAGTTGTGTATTTACTAATGTAATTAATCCGCGAAGCGCCGTTTCTCGAAAACACGAATATCGTACAACTTTTATCGGAAAGGGAGCCAGTATCGGAGCCAATGCAACCATCGTCTGCGGACATAATATTGGCCGTTATGCTATGGTTGGGGCTGGAGCCGTAGTAACCAAAGATATTCCTCCTTATGCTTTGGTGGTAGGAAATCCTTCCAGACAGATAGGATGGGTGAGCGAATATGGTTGCCGTTTGGATTTCGATGAAAAAGGAAAGGCCGTTTGCCCGGAAAGTGGAGAAGAATATCTTCTGAAAGAGAATCAGGTCAGACGAATCAAATAAGAATAGAAATAATTAACCCACAAATATTTTATCATGATGAAGTATAAGAATTTATGGTTAGCCTCTTTGGCTTTAGGTTGCGCCGTGGCTGCAAATGCCCAGCAGAATGGTGGCATTAATCAACAGATGTTGAATCAGATTCAGCAGGCTTATCAGGGAACGCCAGCAGATAAGGCTATCCGTAATGCTATTGGAGCAAATGATATTCGAAAACTTACTTTGAATCAGGAAAAACAGACTGCTTACGAAACTAATTTTTCCGTAAAGGTGAATTCAAAAGGTATTACCGATCAGAAGTCTTCCGGTCGTTGCTGGTTGTTTACAGGATTGAATGTATTGCGTTCAAAAGCAATTGCCAAATATGATATGCCTCAGTTTGAGTTCTCTCAGATTTATTGTTTCTTCTGGGACCAATTGGAAAAGTCTAATTTATTTTTGCAGAGTATTATTCAGACAGCCGACAAACCAATGGATGATAAGATGGTGGAATGGTTATTCCGTCATCCGTTGAGTGATGGTGGAACTTTTACCGGTGTTGCCGATTTGGTTAACAAATATGGATTAGTTCCGAAGGAAGCGATGCCGGAAACGTACAGTAGTGATAATACTCGTATGATGGCTTCTTTAATCTCAACCAAACTGAAAGAATATGCTTTGGAACTGCGTGAGATGGTAGCGAAAAAGACAAAGGCCGGCGATATTGAAAAGAGAAAGACTGAAATGCTGTCAACAGTTTATCGTATGCTGGTGCTTAACTTTGGTGTTCCTCCTACAGAGTTCGATTATAACCTGAAAGATAAGAGTGGTAAGATTGTTGCAACAGAACATCATACACCAAAGTCTTTCTTTGAGAAATATGGTGATAAAAGTTTTGTTTCAGATTATGTGATGTTAATGAACGATCCTACTCGTGAATATTACAAATGTTACGAAATTACCAACGACCGTCATTTGTATGACGGAAACAACTGGAAATATCTGAATCTTCCGATGTCTGAAATCAAGGAAATGGCTATCGCTTCATTGAAAGACAGCACCATGCTTTATTATGCCTGCGATATCACTCAGCTGGATTCCAAGCGTGGCTTGTTTGATATGGACATGTATGATTATGGTTCATTGCTGGGAGTAGGATTTGGAATGGATAAGAAAGAACGAATCCAGACTTTTACCAGTGGTTCGGCACATGCCATGACTTTGATGGCTGTCGATTTGGATGCAAATGGCAAGCCAACTAAATGGATGGTTGAAAATAGCTGGGGACCAGGTGCTAATAATGGTCATTTAATCATGACTGATAAATGGTTTGACGAATATACTTTCCGTCTGGTAGTGGAAAAGAAATATGTTACAGAAAAGGTAAAAGAATTGATGAAGCAGAAACCGACCATGCTTCCTGCATGGGATCCGATGTTCTCTGCTGAAGAATAATCCGAACAGTATTTCTTTACAATATAAAAAGCAGTCTGATGCACACTGGGAACAACAATGCATCAGGCTGTTTTTTGTTAAAAAGACGGAGGTTTATGACAATACATGTGGGATATAAAGAAATGTGTTACAAGCTAATGTTCGTCTTGCAAAGATAAGTCCATTCTGTAATTGTAAATTGATTCACATAGTTTATAGACATAAGGTATGGGTTTGTCTTATTCTTTCATTTTTCCGAAAATAATAGATTTATCTCTATTCTGCATAATAAAAAAAGGCTGCTGTAATTCAGTTTACAGCAACCTTTATGTATCATGTTTTATAATTTCTATTATTACTTAATGGCCTCCATAATTTCAGGAAGAATCTTATCGGTTGCACCGACCTGACTGCTGACGAAATTACCGGAAGCATTACCCGCTTTCTCCAAAATATCCGGATTCATGATGAATTCGTTCAATTTATCTTCCAGTTCCTGCTGAGATTTGATGCTGAAACCTCCGCCAACTGCTATCAGATCTTTCGCTTCCTTGAACTTCTTGTAGTTTGGACCAAAGATAACGGGAACGCCATAAACGGCTGCTTCCAGCGTGTTATGGATTCCGACTCCGAAACCTCCTCCGATATAAGCGATTTCGCCGTATCGATAGATAGAGGAAAGCAATCCGAAGTTATCGATAATCAGACAATCTTTATTTTCCAGATCCTTTTCGGAATTCACTTCTGAAAGACGGATGAATGAACGTTCTAATAATGAACAGATAGAAACCAAATGCCCTTCGTGTATTTCGTGAGGAGCGATAATCAGTTTGATTCGTTTCTGTTTATTGAAATATGGGAGAAGAATATTCTCATCTAAAGGCCAGGAACTGCCGGCTACAATGGTCAGTTGTTTTTCTCCTTTTTCGTTGTGTACAAACTTTTCTATTAAAGGAAGTTCTTTTGCCTGATTGCGAACATCCTGTACTCGGTCAAACCGAGTATCTCCTGTGACAGAAACGTTGTTAATGCCATATTCTGCCAATAATTCTTTAGAACGTTCGTCCTGTACATAAATGTGGTTGAAATTGAAAAGCATTTTACGATATGGTGCTCCGAACCACTGGAAGAATAATTGTTCCTGACGGAAGATAGCAGAAATGATAAATACCGGAATGTTCCGTTTCTTTAAAGCTGACAGATAATTTCCCCAGAATTCATATTTGATGAATACGGCTGCAACCGGATTTGCCAGTTTTAAGAATTTATTGACGCGATAAGGTGTATCGAACGGCAAATAACAGATTACATCAGCTCCGGTGTAATTCTTTCTTACTTCATAACCGGAAGGCGAGAAGAAAGTCAACAATATTTTGTATTGAGGATACTGAGCTTTTATTTTTTCTATCATTGGTCTGCCTTGTTCGAATTCGCCTAAAGAAGCAGCATGGAACCAAATGTATTTTTCTCCAGGTACGATTTTAGATCTTAGAATCTGATTGGTTCTCCATTGTCCAAGTCTCATGGTGCGAGCTTTCTTATGGAAAGGAGATATCAGTTCTATGATAAGGGAATATAAATGGATAAGTAAGCTATACATACTTGATATTTTATTTATACAAGAATGACAATGTGATGTTTAATTAAACAAGCACATTGTCATTTCTTTATTTTGAATTATCCTAATACTTCGATAGCCTTTTGTATTCGGCGAATGGTTTCCTCCTTACCTAATGCTTCAGTAATATCGAAAATATGTGGACCTTTACCTTCTCCAACCAAAGCCAGACGAGTAGCATTCATGATGTTACCTAAATGATAACCTTTGCTTTCGATCCATGCCATAGATGCATTTTCTGTACTTTCGATATCGAATGGTTCGTGAGCACGTAAAACTTCAATGAATTCAGTAAGCTGTGCAGCACTGTCTTCCTTCCAACGTTTCTTACGAGTTTTAGCGTCGTATTCTGTCGGGGCAACAAAGAAGAAAGCACATACGCTCCACAAGTCTTTGATGAAGCTTACACGATCTTTCATCATGCCAACTACTTTTTCTACGTATGCAGGATCAGGATCGATTCCGTGTTCTTTAATTACAGGAATGAATAATTCTGCAATTTCTTTGTTGTTTTTTTTCTGTATATATTGGTGATTAAACCATTTACCTTTTTCATAATCGAATTTGGCACCGCTCTTACTACAGTGAGTCAGGTTGAAAGCCTTGATCAATTCTTCCATGCTCATTACTTCCTGATCGTTTCCTGGATTCCATCCAAGTAAAGCCAGGAAGTTAACAACAGCTTCAGGAAGATAACCACTTTCACGATAGCCTGAAGAGATATCACCTGTCTTAGGATCGTGCCATTCCAATGGGAATACAGGGAAACCAAGACGGTCACCATCTCGCTTGCTTAATTTACCGTTACCTTCTGGCTTTAATAAAAGAGAAAGGTGAGCAAATTCAGGCATTGTATCAGCCCAACCGAAATAACGATATAAAAGAACGTGCAAAGGAGCACTTGGCAACCATTCTTCACCACGGATAACGTGAGAAACTTCCATCAAATGGTCGTCTACGATATTAGCAAGATGATAGGTTGGCAATTGATCGGCTGATTTATAAAGAACTTTATCATCCAGGATAGAAGAATTGATAACAACTTCTCCACGGATCAAATCGTTTACATGAACATCTTCGTTTGGTTCGATTTTGACACGAACAACATACTGATGACCTGATTCGATTAATTCTTTTGTTTCTTCAGCTGATAAAGTTAAAGAGTTGCGCATTTGCAGGCGAGTAGAAGCATCGTACTGGAAATTAGGAATTTCTTTTCTCTTAGCCTCTAATTCTTCCGGAGTATCGAATGCGATATAAGCATGATCAGCATCAAGTAACTGCTTAACATATTTCTTATAAATTTCACGACGTTCGCTCTGACGGTAAGGACCATAATTTCCCCCGAAGTTTACGCCTTCGTCAAAATGAATACCTAACCATGTAAGTGCTTCAATAATATAATCTTCTGCTCCAGGAACGAAACGATGAGAGTCTGTATCTTCGATACGAAGAATCAAATCTCCTCCATTTTGTTTAGCGAATAAGTAATTGTATAATGCTGTACGAACACCTCCGATATGCAATGCTCCAGTTGGACTGGGTGCAAAACGTACTCTAACTTTTCTTTGAGTCATAATTATTGTTGGATTAAATAATAATGCGACAAAATTACTCCTTTTTTTTCTGTTAGTAAACTTTTTTGTGTACATTTCGCTTTCAAATGAATTATGATATGAATATTAAGAATTATAATGTACATCCTTCCATTTATTTTATCATAGCTGCATTACTGATGGCTTATTTCTTCCCTAGAGAAGTAAAATTTAAATATCAATTTTATGAAGGTAAACCTTGGCGTTATGGTTTGTTGACGGCTCCGACCAATTTCCCTATTTATAAGACTGATGAACAGGTAAAAGAAGAGCAGGATAGTGTCTTGAGTGATTTCCGTCCTTACTATCGGATGAATCAGGAGGTTGAGGCAACCCAACTGGATAAATTAAAAAACGATTATAATGATCGGTTAAGCAAGACAGTGAAATCTCCTTACATGCATTATATTGACAGAATGCTGCAGAAACTTTATTCGAATGGTATTGTTTCTTCGCAAGATTTTGAAGATTTGCATGCGCAGAAATATACAACAATCAATTTGCTGAAGAATACCATTTCTTCACCTCATTATGTTGCGGATTTCTTTACAATTAAATCTGCTTATGAATTTATTATCAATAATTGTCCTTCTTATCTGAACAAGTCTTTGTTACAATCGTGCGATATCAATAATTATCTGGAAGAAAACGTCCATTTCGATGAGGAGATGACGAATCGTGTCAAAAATGAGATGTTGCAACGCGTACCTATTTCAACAGGGGTTGTGCAGGTTGGAGAAAAGATTGTGGATCGTGGTGAGATTGTTGATTCGCATACCTATAATGTATTGCGTTCGTTAAAGCAGGTTTATGAATCGAAATCAGGAGGAAACCAGAGGCACAATTTAATGTTGACCGGACAGATTATTCTTGTCTTTGGTATATTATTCTGTCTGTGGGTTTATTTGTTACTGTTTCGAATTCGATATATGCGAAACAGACTGAATACTTTCTTTCTTATTTCGTGTGTATTCGTTCCTGTTTTGCTTACGGAATTATGTGTAACGTACGGACTTTTGAATGTTTATGTGATTCCTTACGCTATTGTTCCTATTGTTATCAGAACATTTTTTGATACCAGAACAGCTCTGTTCGTACATAATATAGTCGTACTGATCAGTTCAGTCATGGTCCCTTTCCCTCATGAATTTCTGATTCTTCAGCTTATAGCCGGAATGGTTGTTACTTTCGGACTACGAGAACTGTCGGAACGGTCCCAGTTGATGCGTTGTTCTTTCTTTGTATTCTTGTCGTATTCACTGTCTTATTTAGGATTGGTATTATATCAGGATGCAGATTTTGATAAGATTCAATGGGTAATGTTCCTGTATTTCGGTATTAACTTAGTGTTGTTGATGTTCTCTTATCTGTTGGTTTATCTGTTGGAAAAGATGTTTGGTTATCTGTCTTCTATAACTTTGGTTGAATTATCCAATATTAATTCCGGCTTATTAAAGAAACTGAGTGAAACTTGTCCGGGAACATTCCAGCATTCTCTTCAGGTTTCCATTATAGCTTCCGAAGCCGCTGTGAAAATTGGAGCAAATGCCCAGCTGGTTCGTACAGGGGCCATGTACCATGATATCGGAAAAATGGCAAATCCGGTCTTCTTTACGGAAAATCAGAATCAGAATAATCCTCATGACGATTTATCATTCGAACAAAGCGCACAGTTGGTAATCAGTCATGTGACAGAAGGAGTGAAGATTGCAGAAAAGGCTTCGCTGCCAAAAGAAATCATCGATTTTATACGTACACATCATGGACGGGGAAAAGCCAAATATTTCTATAATTCATATAAAAATAAATATCCTGATCGAGAGATCAATGATGAAATGTTTACTTATCCGGGACCGAATCCATTTTCAAAGGAAACGGCAATTGTTATGATGGCCGACTCGGTGGAAGCTGCTTCCCGAAGTTTGAAGGAGCATACTGTGGATGGAATTAGCAATCTTGTGAATAAGATTATCGATACGCAGATAGCTGATGGATTATTGAAAAATGCTCCGTTGACATTCCGAGATGTAGAATCAGTGAAACGAGTCTTTATTGAAAAACTGAAGATAATGTATCATACCAGGATTACTTATCCGGATTTAAAGAAGAAGTGATTGTAAAAAAGGAAATCCTTTCATTAAATTTCCAATCGATAAAGAGGAAATAAAATGAAAGGATTTTTTGTATGAGTAATTTCTAAGGTTATATATGAATCTGTTTTTATAGTAATCAGAAAAGTATTTATAGACTTTTTTGTTTACAGATTACAGAAGAATGAAACGAAGAAAGGCATACTTATATTGATCAATAATCCATGTAAGATTGCGATTGGGACAGCGTTCATTCCACAATATTTCGTAATGACAGCTAAGGAAACATCAGAAGATCCGATACCAGCAGCTGATATTGGTGCCAATAAACCGAAATGTTTTCGTAAAAATGGAGCAAATATCAAAGCAAACATCTCACGAAAAATATTCGATAATAAAGCGATAGTTCCTAATTCTGTTGCTAATTGAACACCAAGGCTGGCTGTTTTCAATTGAGTAATCAGAATGGAAGAAACGGAATAATAAGCAAATCCACAACCAACGGCCATGCAGTCGAACGAAGTCCAGCGACTTAAAATAAATCCACCTAAAGCTGAAAAAAGAATGGTCCCTGTAATGGTTGTCAAAGGAACCAGGAACATCTTCGGACTCAGTTGTGAGAAGAATTCTTTGAAGTTCTGATTACAGCCGATATTCATTCCAATTAGAATCATTAATACATATAAAACTCCTAACGAAGCTTTATGTATATCAAAATCTACCATATAATATGCACCAAGTGCACATCCTGAAAGGAAGAATCCTAAAGTTATAAGGCTACTTTTCATGTTTGTCTCCTTTCTTAAAATAAAAATGATAAAGTAAAATAGAGGCTGTTATACTTCCAAAAACACTTAAAGAAGCTATTACTGCAGCTTGTTCACAGAAATAGAAAAGATTACTGATAATCATCTTGTTTATACCGATAGATAATCCCAAAAGAAATAACAATACACACACAACAATGTGAATAAGCATTGGTAGCTTACGAATTTCAGAAAAATGTCTTAAAGGATAGCCTATTAAGGCTCCAAAACTCATTAATAAGATAAATGTAAACATTTAAAATACCTCTTGAAAATAATCTGATATAACATTCAATCTACTAAATATTATATACTTATGATTTTGGATATGAATAGTATGATAAGATATATAATATAATAGTAGATGAAGTTATATATTGTAACCTAAACATCTTAAAAACGGATGCAAAACTATATTTATCTTTGAAAACCACCAAACATTATGCAGAAAAAATATTTCTTGCTTACGAATTGTAACTTATTCGGCTTATATGGCTATTTGATTTGTACTTTTTGGGGCATTTTGGTTAATATCACAAAAAATGAATATGTATAATTATACATAAGTATTCATCTTTTCTTGTGAAAAAAGATGAGAATATGAAATATTATGCATAAAAGTGATAAGATAGGTTTCGTTTTGGTTTAAATAAATCCTCATCATTCCTTTAAATGAAGGAGAAATGATGAGGTTACATTTTTATAGTTGGTTTATTTTTTTTGTTCTTCGCAATAATTCAGCAAGCCGCTGCAAGCATCTTCTAAAAGATCTAAAACCAGCTCGAAACCTTCTGCTCCGCTGTAGTAAGGATCGGGAACATAATCATATAAGCGATTGGTCGAGAACTCTGTCATCTGGTGAATCTTTTCCATGGACTCCAGACTTGGTGCTTTATCTTTTAAATCCTGAATATTACGATTGTCCATTCCGATAATCAGGTCGAAGTCGAAGAAATCTTCTGTGCAGACCGGACGAGATATAGAATCCAATCTGTAACCACGACGGATGGCGTGAGCTTTCATTCGTGGATCGGCTCCTTCTCCTTTGTGATAACCAATGATTCCTGCTGAATCTATTTTGTATTTCTTTTCGAGTCCGGCATCTTTTACCAGTTTCTGCATCACCGCTTCGGCCGATGGAGAACGACAGATATTACCTAGACAAACAAACAAGATTTTATATTTCTTTTCCATGATTCAAATATTTGATGATTGATAAATGTTTTATTTATAACGGATCGACATCGTAGTGAACTATCAGATGACGGAAATTAGGATCGCTTTTCATTTCATTGTAAATACGGTCCAATAAGTTTCGTACGGCCGGAATAGAGGCAGCTATTTCTATTTTCATGACAATCTTACGGATGTGCAGACTTTGTATGAACGAAATAGGCGGTGTTACCGGACCGAGAACACGATCACCAAGATGTTTTCTCAGTTTTTCGGCGTAAGTTCTTGCCTGAATATCTAATATGGCGTTATTTTTACTTCGAAGGACTAGCACAATCAGTCGGAAGTAAGGCGGATAACGGAACATGCTTCGCTCTGCTAGCTGTGTCTTGACCATATCCTTGTAAGAACGCCGGGTAACCATTTCAATCAGTGGATGATCGGGTTGTGATGTCTGAAGAATAACAATACCTTTCTTGTCTCTTCGTCCGGTTCGTCCGCTTACCTGCATCATTAACTGGAATGCTCTTTCGTGAGCTCGGAAATCCGGATAGTTCATCAGTCCATCTGCATTGAGGATACCAACAACGCCTACGTTACCGAAATCCAGACCTTTTGAAATCATTTGGGTACCGATCAGAATCTGAGTCTTTCCTTTCTCAAAGTCTCCAATGATATGTTCATATGCTGTTCTTGTCCGTGCAGTATCCAGGTCCATGCGGACAGTTTTGGCATTTGGAAAATGAGATTTGATTTCTTCTTCCACCTTTTCTGTCCCGAACCCCATCATCTGGAAATTAACGGAATGACATTCCGGACATTCGGTGGGAACATTGATCGTATATCCACAATAATGACAGACTAGTTTGTTCTGAAACTTATGGTATGTCATGCTTACGTCACAATGCTGGCAACGTGGTATCAATCCGCAGTCCTTGCATTCAATCATTGGAGCAAAACCTCGGCGATTCTGGAAGAGAATAACCTGCTGACCGGCCGAAAGAGCCTGTTCCATTTTCTCTATCAGAAGAGGAGAGAACAAAGTATCCTTCATAATCTTCTTTCGTCTGAGTTCCTTGATATTGACCGGAAGAATTTCAGGAGGTTCGGATGCTCCGAATCTGGATTTCAATTCAACCAGGCCGTATTTTTCGGTTGCTGCATTAAAATAAGTATCGATTGATGGAGTTGCCGAGCCTAGCAGAACTTTTCCTCCGTGCATACTGGCTAGAACGATGGCGGCATTTCGAGCATTATACCTGGGGGCCGGATCCTGTTGCTTATAAGTTATCTCATGTTCTTCGTCTACAATGATTAATCCCAAACTGCGGAACGGAAGAAAGATAGAAGAACGAACACCTAGAACAAGCATTGGTTCATTTCCTTTCAGCAGTTTGTTCCATACTTCCACACGTTCGTTATCTGAAAATTTAGAATGGTAAACTAACAACTTATCACCGAAAAACTTGCTCAGTCGATCGGTAATCTGTGTGGTAATAGCTATTTCCGGCAAGAGATACAGCACTTGTTTGCCGGCTTTCAGCATCTGATTGATCAGGTGAATATATATTTCAGTCTTTCCCGATGAGGTGACACCATGAAGCAGACAGACTTCTTTCTCGCAGAATATGTCCTGAATCTTCCAGAGCGCTCTCTTTTGTTCGTCCGATAAAGGATTTGGTTCCTGTAGTCGGCATACTTTCGATTGCAGTCGGCTCACTTCCTTTTCGTATGTTTCCAGAATACCACGTTTCACTAGAGCGTTCAGAATAGCCGGACTTTGTCCGCTTTTCTCTAATAATTCCTTTTTGGATATTTCCTGTTTCAAGACAGGATTCAATGCATGGCTCAGATCCAGGAAAGAAATTAATAATTCCTCTTGTTTCTTGGCCTGTTTGATACAAAGGAAAGCTTCGTTCAATCTGTCTTCCGTTTCCCATGTGGAATTCAGACGAATGTATGTTTGAGTTTTAGGAGTAAATCCCTGCTTGATTTCTTCACTTACACCAACCGCTCCTTTACCCATTAAGGAAGCAATGACGGGAACAATATTTCTAAGTCCGGTCTTCTTTTCAATATCCGAAACAGTCTGTTTCAATAACTTTTCGCTGAAAGTATTCAGTACGGCTGCTTCGTTTGGTTTTAAAGGTGAATCCGACTCAAAATCCGGATTGTAAGTCACTTTCGTTTCACTTTCCAGCTTTAAACCCGAAGGCAAAGCTGCTTTATATACATCTCCCAGTTTGCAGATATAATATGATGCTATCCATTCCCAAAAGCGAAGTTGCGGATGGCGCAGGATAGGAGTGGCATCGAGGAGTGCAAATATTTCCTTGATTTCGTATTCTGTCTGAGGAGAATTATCATGTACATGAATAACAATCGCCGTGTAAAAACGTTTCTTCCCGAAATGTACAATAACACGACAACCAGGAACAACCAAAGCTTTCAAATCTTCGGGTATCCGATAGGTATATTTATTCTCCAGTGGTAATGGGAGTATGACGTCAGCGTAATTCATTGTTCGCCAAAGATACTAAAAATAAGTGGACCGATAAACAAATCGGTTTATCTCCGGATTTGTTTATCGGTCCAGCTCTTTATCTCTTGAATAAGATATTACAACAAAATGGCTGCAGAAATCATCCAACCACGATTCTGACCATTCAAGTCCATTTGTTTAACACTGTAATTGTCTGTCAGTCCTAATTGATAAACCACACCAATCTGTAGATGTTTGATAAGTTCAACACCAGCTCCGATATTAAGACCGGCACTGAAGCTTTTTGTCTTGATTTCATCTTTAATAACCTGCCAGACTTTTCCTCCACCTAAACGGAAATCTATATAAGGACCCGCTGCTACAAATAATTTTACAACAGGGATACCTATCTTCCATTTCAAGTTAACCGGAACAAGCAAGTTATCTGATTTCAGTTTGGTTGTTCCTATTTCTGTTCCTGTCTGGGAATAAAGGATTGCTGCATCAAGACCTAACCCAACAACAGGTGCCATGTATTCAATCATCGGACCTACATGGAAACCTGTCAGATTACTTTTAGAAAAAGCTTCTTTCGGAAGATCGGAGATATGTACATTCGAAATATTGGCACCACCTTTAATACCCCATTTGAATTGTGCTTGTGCAGGAATAGACAACAAAGCAACAAAAGCAAAAATTAACAAAAATGCTCTCTTCATATCGTTTAAATTTGAAATTTATATGACTTGGAGGCAAAAATAAATTATTAGCCGAATATCTGAAAATTTTTTTTGAAAAAATCTCTTTAGATATTTAGTACACTAAAATTTTTACGAATATTAAATCAGAATTTCGTTATTTAAATTATCCAGCCATTCAGGAAGTTGATCCACATGATATTTCCGTTCGGCCGATGAGGCGGGAGCAAAGATGTTTATCTGAAGATCTTCGCATTTTTCAATGATATCCGGTTCTACCGGATGGAAACTTGCCAGAACGGCATGAGATATATCTCCTCCGTAAGTCTCTCTGACTGCATCAATTTTGTATATGTCATTTTGAGTTACTCTGCCAGACTTGCATTCTATGAAAATCATTTCCTGATGATTGTTCAACAGGACATCAACTTCATTCTTTGTCTTTTTCTCTGGGTCGTCATTTAATAAAAATACAACACTTTGCCATACTTGCGGCGAATCATTCTGTTGCAGACTCCATTTATAAACTTGTTCTGCGACCAAAGTTTCCCACCATCTTCCTTCAAAATAAAGCAGACAGCCGTCCTGGAATCCCAGTTTTAGTAATATCTCATTTCTACGGGAGATAACCAGACGACCGTTACGTTGTTTGAAACACAGTTTGTCGGGAAACTGATGATAAGCCGGCAGTCTGTCTATTTTCCTTTTACAGAACAGCGAGAAGAAACGCTGGATTTCGGTATGTTCATGATGATATGTTTCAATGAAGTTTCGAATTCTGATGGACATGTTGATATTCTCTTTCTTCAGATTCTTGCAATCAAGATAAGTTTCTATTTCGTTTCCATATAGCTGGATAAACTCTTCGTTACTCAAAGAACTTTTGAGATCTTTTTTCTTGAAAGTGCATAGATCAATCAGCTCCCCTTGTTGGGAAAGATAAAAACTCAAAGCTCCCTTTTCCTGTGCTACCCGGAACGCTGAAAAAGCCATAATCTTGGTCCCTTCCGATAAGTTATAGGCAAACTCCCCTTTGAAGGTATCATGAATCTTCCGGCAGGTTTTAATAACACTTTCTCCATCGAATGGTTCTACCAAATATATTCTTCGCTGAATGCTTTGTGGAAGAAGGGGAAACATTTGTTCAGGGAATTCAATTGTTTCATCGGTGCAGAGTAAATGGATGTAATCCGGACCGAATTCTTTTATACCTTGATAAACGGATGATATTTCTTTCCCAATTAGAATAATCTGATGTTTCATGTCGTTTCGTCTTGTTTTATTAGACTTCAATGGTTCTATATAGAACAAAATTACGAAAATCTTTGAAAGAAACGATTGAAAAAAAGGCTTTGAGAAATGAAAAAAAGAATGTAATGTTTTTATGAAAAGCTTTGACATTTTTCATAAAAGCTTTGACGTTTTTGTTTGCATCTTTTAAGATTGACCTTTACTGGAAATGGTTTACAGTTTTTGATTAATTACTAATTGAGATTT
>JAHHQS010000220.1 GCA_020026285.1 Parabacteroides sp.
TGACAGAACAGTGGAGAACACTGTTGATGTAAAACCTGCAAGGGAAAAGAAGCCGAAGGCTAAAACTGAAACTAAAGTTGAGACCAGGACGGATAATGATGCAAAGACCGAAAAGAAGGATGAACAGAAAACGGAGAAAGCTTAGGAACACAAGCCACGTGAGCCACAGATGGTGACAGCCAACGGTGAAAAGGGCTCCCCAGTGGTTTATTGGGATATGATGATAAAGGACAGTCACGGCAAGAGGATAAGCACGGAGGAATACCGTGCAATGAGCAAGGAAGAGAAGAAGGATATAGGTGTCATTCCTTTCATCAAGTCATTCCCGGTGTACAATGTGACACAGACCAACTTGGCCGAAATACAGCTGGAGAGGATGCAGAAACTCATGGACAGGTTCAAGGTACTAGAACTTAAGGATACGGAAGGTATGTACACCCATGCCGCACTAGACCGCATGGTAGAGACGCAGCAATGGCTTTGCCCGATACGTGCTGACAAACGTGAGAACGGAGCCTATTATTCTCCCTCGAAGGATATTGTGGTGCTGCCCATGAAGGCGCAGTTCAATATCGGTGATTCTCCGGAAGAAACCTACCGTGGAGGAGTATTATTCCACCATGCTCCATGAAATGACACACTCCTCCATGACACCGGAGCGTCTGAACAGGGAAATGGGCGGCAGGTTCGGTGACCCGAAATATGCCAATGAGGAACTGGTGGCAGAACTTACGGCTGCCATGATCAGCCATTCTATGGAATTTGATTCCAGAATAACGGACAACTCGGCTGCCTATCTAGACTCGTGGATTGGTGTACTGAAACAGGAACCGAAGTTTATCGTATCGGTCATGGCTGACGTGAACAGGGCTTCCGACCTGATTCTTGACTATGTGGACAAACAGCATCTGGCTCTCAACCTGAGCAGCCTTATCTGGTGAAGAATGACCCGTTCACTCCTGTCAGTGCGGACGAGGAGATGCCTTTCAAGAATGCGGCCATTGTCAAGACCCGTTCCGGAGGCTATCATCCGTGCGTCATACGATGGTGTGGAACTGGGATTGAAGAAGGTTTCAAAGGAAACAGCCAAAACATTCCTTGCCATCCATCCTTTCGCAATTTATTTACTAATTTATGAAATTCAACATTTTCTATAAGTTTCTTTAGTGTAATATGGATATATTTTTGAGATAACTTATATCTATCAGAAATATACTTTAATGATAATTCCTGGTTATACTTTTTTGCTTAAATCTGATTTCCATTTTAAGATATTATTTTCTTTTGGAAGATTTTTAATGGAAACTTCTGGACAAGTAAAGTACTGCCTTTGTAATGAATCAAATGTTTCTTGATTAAACACTAAACGATACATTTTCTGATATGCATTCAAAGATAAAGTTTTTTTAGAAAGAGAATTCTGTTTAAAAAAACTTTCAAATAAATATTGAAAATCAGTCTCGGGTAGTAGACTGATTCTGTTTAATATTATCATTAAAATAGTAACAAATGAAGCATTATTAAGATTTATCTCCTCAGGATTTTTCCCATCGAAATATGGGACAAAGACTTTCCAATGGAAAGAATCATCTGAAGGGAGTTCTTCTGGAGAATTTATACTATTATTGACCTCAATTTCTATTTTAACATTACCTTTGGTTAAGTGAAAATCAATATCTGACAAAGCAACTTCACATAGTAATATTTGAAGTATTGAAATAAACTCTTCTGCAATGGAATTTGTAATAAAATCATTGTTAAAGGATACTTCCCATCTGCTACCTAATGCTGCAAAATTTACAATCCTTTTGTGCCCTATATCTTTCAAGGGGTTATCTGTTAGTTTTGCAGAAATAAGTGTCTCCAAAGAGTCTATTGTTGACTTGTTTTGTAAAAATTCTTGCCATATTGGACATATGTATTCTTCATTAATATATCCCAATTTATTTTTTTCATCTTCTATTAAATACTTTAATTCTGGATGAATTAAAGTACTGGTGTATGTAATTAATGCATAATTACCTATTGATTTTAATGGCATCGTTAGCTTATCTTCGAAATCAATAGGATTAGGATATAATTCATGACGTGCTTTAATATATTCCCGAAAGTCAATAAGAGCACTCATCCAACTACCTTGTTTAAAGTCTGCATTGAATAACATTCCTAATGAATCTGCAATTCTTCTTAACAGTTTTTCTTCTCCGTTATATACACTTAGCCACACACCAGAAAGAGCATAATACTTTGCTGCAAAGTTCATATCCATCCCTGCATAAAGTTGTGAAATATTTAATAGTGCAAGAATATATCCTTCTACTGTTTCTTGATGACTCCATAAATCTTTCGCTCTATGAAAATGACTTAATGCTTTTAAATAAAATACAGGTTCTTTCTTGCCCAAATATGCAGCACCTCTATCAATATGATTATTTCCAGCTTGATAATCACCTTGTCTTTTCTGAACAATATTAACTAATTTATCTGAGTACCCTTCTAAAATGTCAATTAATTCAAAATCGGGTTCTCCCGGTATATTTAATATCATTTTTATATACTCATTAATTCTTGAACTTAACTGACTGACATTGTAATATGTAGCTTCATCCAAAAGAATAAATATACGCTTAAAAAGAACTTTAATCTCTTCTAACAAATCCTCTTTATGTAAGGATATGTAATGGATTAATTTAAAGGTGACTAAATTTTCAAGAAGATGACAGATTTCGCTAGGATTATTGGATGATCCCAAATGTCTATTAATTAATTCCTCTAGCTTATTTTCCCAACTATTTATTGTATCCGCTTCTATGTTTGCTTTTCCTAAAGTAACAGCAGATCTAACTACACTTAAAATGTTTTGAGCATTTTCAATATCATTGGCATTCCTAAAGTTCTCAAAATCATTAAAATACTCCTTAATATACATATCCGAGCTCATTAAATCTCCTAATGGGGGTTCATTTGGCCCAGAAAATTTTATCTGTAACCAGATATATTCATATAACGCTTTCATTTTAAACTCAATAGGAGTGTCAATATCGTCAATGTACCATTTCAATATTTTTAACCATAAATCAGAATGATTAAAAAGGTATTTATGATGTCGACAATGTTGTACAGCATCTACAATTTCATAGAATTCTCCTATTATGAAAATATTTATTTTATCAATATTATTCCACCTGTTGTAAGTTTCAATATACCATTTATCCTTTTCATTACGACTTGCATTTAAAATATGAAATTCAAGTTCAGCATTTGTCAATTTTCTATTTTTCGGATCAGATTCAGATGCTTTTTTCCAAACGACATTGTAGAGTAGTCCAAAGATAGAAGATATGTCATCGTTTTTAATATCGAATTTAAGATTCAATATTGCTTTGTCTATGTCTTCTTTAATTTTTTTAATTTCTGTCTCTGAGTTAACATTCAAGAATCTCCATTTTATTCTTTTAGTAAAATCATCCCAATCTTTTTGTTTTAGTCCTTTAAAAATAGATAAAGCTTCTTCTATTGTTCCGGCATCCACTTTGTCTTTTAATACTTTTGCTTGATCTTGTACATACTCAGAAACTATTTCTTTTACTTTATTTGAACATTTATTTAACAATTCATTTGGAATAGAATTTTGATTTATATACCATTCACGTAACAATTCTGCCTCATTATCTAAATATTTTTTCGCAATAGTTGTATTTGCTTCAAATACGAATTCTTTATCCAAATTACTATAATCTGATTTAACATGAAGCATAAAGAAATGCGCTATACATTTTATAATCTCTTCACTCTTAAAAGAAAAATTAGACGAATATAGTTTTATCTGTCTAAATTTTGCGGATTTTGCAACTTCATTTTTTTGGAAAACATCATCTTCAAAATCACAAAAAATTTCCTCCTGTATTCCATCTTGAAAATTTTGCAACCAGATTTTTAAGGTCATTAGAATTTGATATTGATATCCTCTTAACGAAGCAGTTGCATCAGTGTCTTTTGTGAAAATATAAAGTTTTGAAATTTTATTCATATAGCATATTGTTGATATCTTTTTAATAAGATGTTACACTTCTATCACTCAAAAAAATATGATTTAGCGTATACTCCAGTAATTTAAAAGTCTGTTCACGAAGTGCTGGTTTCAGTTGACATTCCCACACTGTAATACAATGCCATCCCATAGAAGCCAGCTCTTTTTGCTCTTTAATATCACGTTCCTTATTTTTTGGGATTTTGTCCTTCCAAAATTCTGGATTTGTTTTGGTAGTACAAAATATTTGCATTTGTCATGGCCATGCCAAAAACAACCGTTTACAAATATTACAGTTCTGTATTTCCGCAATATAAGATCAGGATACCCAGGTAGACGAGGATAATTCAGTCTATAGCGGAAGCCACGGCTGAACAAGGACTTACGGACTAATAATTCTGGTTTAGTATTCTTGCCACGTATTGCAGACATATTGACACAGTCCAAAATATTGTGTAAATGAGAAAACAGGATTCAGATAAAATTCTTACTATCTGGATTCTGTTTTCAAATATAAGGATAAATTGATTCATTATCAAGCCCCAGTTCTGAATCGGTTGTGTCCATTTCTTCTCAATCTCCATTAATGAAAGATAGACCGTCTTTTTAACGGCATCATCTGAAGGGAATGAAAGTATGGATTTGGTGTACTTCCTAATTTTCCCGTTAAGATTTTCAATCAGATTGGTGGTGTAGATAATCTTTCTGATCTCCATCGGGAACTGGAAGAAGACAGTCAGATCATCCCAGTTCTTTCTCCAGAAGAGTATAGCATAAGGATATTTACCTCCCCATTTTTCCTCAAAACGGTCCAATTCGACTGCGGCCATTTCTTTATTAGGAGCGTTATAAATGTTCTTCATATCGGTCGTAAATTTCTTCTTATCCTTGTAAACAACATATTTACAGGAGTTCCTGATCTGATGAACAACGCATATCTGAGTAGAAGAATCAGGGAAAACAGAGTGTATGGTCTCTGTAAATCCATTCAGGTATCAGTATAGGTACGAGTATATCCTGAACGCCACGAGCCTTTAAATCAGTCTCTCCTTCAAGCATCTTTTCCAGGACTTGGGCATGGAGCTGCTTTAGGAACTGGCTGACGTCAGCTTCAGTTTTGAACTGAC
>JAHHQS010000221.1 GCA_020026285.1 Parabacteroides sp.
GATGGCCCGTTCGTCTATCGGCTAGGACGCAAGATTTTCATTCTTGAAAGGGGGGTTCGATTCCCCCACGGGCTACAAAAGGAAAGAGTACATAGTATGTATTCTTTCCTTTTTTTATATCCTTTTTTACTCTTTTTTAAAACGCCAAAGGCCCTCTATCTTGATAATTATGAGTATCTTTGTTCGTTTATTATACATAGTCTTATAGGGCTATATTTTTTAACGAAAAATATTTAAAACAATATAATCTCATGAGTGAAGAAATTAAGAATACATCATCCGAATACTCAGCGGACAGTATTCAAGTACTTGAAGGGTTAGAAGCAGTACGCAAAAGACCGGCGATGTACATTGGCGATATTAGCGAAAAAGGCCTCCACCATTTAGTGTACGAAGTAGTTGATAACTCTATTGATGAAGCACTGGCTGGCTATTGTTCAAATGTTGATGTCACTATTACTGAAGAAAATTCAATTATAGTATCAGATAACGGTCGTGGTATACCTGTTGATATTCATGAGAAGGAAGGTAGATCTGCTCTTGAAGTAGTATTGACTGTCTTACATGCCGGAGGTAAATTTGATAAAGGAACTTATAAAGTTTCCGGAGGTTTACATGGTGTAGGTGTTTCCTGTGTAAATGCACTTTCTTCTTATTTAAAAGCTGAAGTTCGCAGAAATGGACATATCTATATGCAGGAATTTGCTTTTGGCAAACCATTACACGATGTTGAAATCATTGGTGACACAAAAGAAACAGGTACTACAATCTCTTTCAAACCAGATAATACGATCTTTACTGTCACTGAATACAAATACGATACTCTGGCAACTCGTTTACGCGAACTTGCATTCTTAAATGCGGGTATTACTTTACGTTTAACAGACAGACGTGTTAAAAAAGAGAACGGTACTTACAAATCTGAAACATTCCATTCTGAAGAAGGCTTGAAAGAATTTGTTCACCACATTGACAGATCGAAAGAAAGTTTGATTCCGGATGTTATTCATATTGTTACCGAAAAACAAGGGACTCCTGTTGAAGTTGCTATGACATACAACACTTCTTACAATGAAAGTGTTTATTCATATGTAAACGATATCAATACGATTGAAGGTGGTACACACGTTGCTGGTTTCCGCCGCGCTCTTACTCGTACATTAAAGAAATATGCCGAAGATTCAAAATTGCTGGAAAAAGCGAAAGTTGAAATTCAGGGTGATGATTTCCGTGAAGGTTTGACTGCTGTTATTTCTATCAAGGTTGCAGAACCTCAATTTGAAGGACAGACCAAGACTAAATTAGGAAACTCTGAAGTAACCGGAGCAGTAGACCAGGCGGTTGGTGAAGCTTTAGGTAATTATTTGGAAGAACATCCTAAAGAAGCCAAAACAATTGTAGAGAAAGTAATCCTTGCCGCATCTGCCAGACAAGCTGCGCGTAAGGCTCGTGAACAAGTTCTACGTAAATCTCCATTAACAGGTGGAGGACTTCCAGGAAAATTGGCAGACTGCCAGTCTAAAGATGCTTCTCTTTGCGAATTATTCCTGGTCGAGGGTGATTCTGCCGGTGGTACAGCCAAACAGGGCCGCGACAGTAAATTCCAGGCTATTCTACCTTTAAGAGGTAAAATCCTTAACGTAGAAAAAGCTATGGAGCATAAAGTCTTCGAAAGTGAAGAAATTCAGAATATATTCAGAGCTATGGGTGTCACCATCGGTACTGAAGATGATCCTAAAGCATTGAATATGGATAAACTTCGTTATCACAAAGTAATTATCATGACCGATGCCGATGTGGACGGTAGCCACATTGCAACATTGATTCTGACATTCTTCTTCCGTCGTATGCGTGCCTTGATTGAAAACGGATATGTTTATCTGGCAACTCCTCCTTTGTATTTATGCAAGAAAGGTAAAGTTGAAGAATATTGCTGGACAGAACAACAGCGTCAGTCTTTCATCATGAAATATGGTAATGGCGATGAAAAACAAATTCAGACTCAGAGATATAAAGGTTTGGGTGAAATGAGTGACCATCAGTTATGGGATACTACAATGAATCCTGAAAACCGAACATTGAAACAAATCACTATCGACAATGCTGCCGAAGCTGATCAGATTTTCTCTATGCTGATGGGTGAAGATGTTGGTCCACGTCGTGAATTTATTGAAGAAAATGCAACTTACGCAAACATAGATGCTTAATCGCGCCCATGTTTAATATTGCATTTACGATAAAATAAAAATATGTGTTGGAAGAAGTACAGAGATACAGATTAAAGTACATAGCTTAATTATACTGTATCTCTGATTCTCCCAATTTCTTATGAGAGATTTCTTCTTAAATCTTCCACCACAACAAAACTAATCCCGCCACAATGGGATTCAATACAAAAAACAATGAAATCGTCTTATAATCTTGACAACTTGTTTCAGCAAGTAGATTCATTCTACTTGAAAAACCAATTGCCACGCATCGGTATCTCGGCTAATCGTCGGGACGGACAGACTTGTTTAGCCGATGCTTACATACAAGCAGTCATACAAGCAGGCGGTGCACCTGTAGTTATTCCCGCTACAACCAATCTGGAAGTGCTTACTTCTATTCTAAACAACCTGGATGGTATTTTAATGAGCGGAGGATGTGATATCAATCCTCTCTTCCTTAACGAAGAACCGATTCCACAATTACAAGACGTGGATACTCTTCGAGATCAATATGATCTGTGTTTAATCCGATTAGCTGCCAACCGACAAATTCCTATTATGGGAATATGCAGAGGACATCAAATCATGAATGTTGCTTTTGGAGGGTCTCTCCTACAAGATATTTTTGCTCAGTCAGATCATCCAGTTCTGAAGCATAGTCAAAAGATGGCTCGCGATGAAGCTTCCCATTCTGTCAAGCTGGAAAATGGAGAAACTATTTATGTAAACTCCATGCATCATCAGGCAGTAAAGGTAGTTGCTCCCGAATTTATTGAAACAGCAGTTGCCAAAGATGGAATCAACGAAGGGATGAGACATACGGAAAAGGATATCTTCAGTGTTCAATGGCATCCTGAAGCTTTAGCTGGTAAAGAGGATGATAATGCGATGAAACTATTTGCACAGTTAGTTCATAGTGCCCGATTGTTTCATCAAGCAAAAAATCTCCATAGAAAGATAATCACAATTGATTCTCATACGGATGCTCCCATGATTTTCCCCGGACATTTCAATATCGGAAAAAAAGAAGGAGGTAAAGTTAATCTTCCTTTTATGGAAGAAGGACTAATTGATGCCACTTATATGGTAGCCTATATTCCGCAAGGGAAAAGAGATGATGCTTCTTTACTAGAAGCGACAGCTTATGCTACTGAAAGATTGGAAGAAGTCATCCGACAGGAATCTATAAATCCTACAAGAATGGGGATTGCCCGTTCAGTTGATGATATCATCAGATTAAAGAAAGAAGGTAAAAAATCCATTCTTCTTGGTATTGAAAACGGATATGCCCTTGGAAAAGATTTATCAAACGTCGAAAAATTCAAGAAGATGGGTGTTTCATACATTACTCTTTGCCATAATGGAGACAATGACATTTGCGATTCGGCCCGCGGAAATAACGAATGGAACGGACTAAGTCCTTTTGGCAAAGAAGTTGTCAAAGAAATGAACCGATGCGGTATCATGATTGATATCTCCCATACTGCAGAAGCAACATTCTACGACGCTTTGGAATACAGTTCCTACCCTATTATCGCTTCTCACTCGTCAGCAAGAGCTTTATGCGATCATCCTCGAAATCTGACTGACGATCAGTTAAAAGCTTTGGCTGAAAAAAACGGAGTCGCTCAGATTTGTCTGTATAAAGGATTTATCAATAAAGATTCAGAAAAAGCATCTGTAAGCGATGCCATTCGTCACATAAATCATATTGTTGATCTAATTGGTATTGACCACGTTGGCATCGGTTCCGATTTTGATGGAGATGGAGAATTAATTGGATGCAGAGCCAGCAACGAATTAATAAATATAACCATACATTTATTAAAACAAGGATACACAGAAGCTGATATTCGCAAAATTTGGGGAGAGAATTTCCTTCGTGTCATGCGTGAAGTTCAATCTACTACAGTAAAAAACTCATAAAAGTTTGATAATATGATTCGACTATTTTATTTATTAGCCCTTTCCACTTTATTTTCATGTGGGAACAAACAACAGACAGCCCCTGTAACTGAACAACCGGCAGTTCAGCAAACTGCAAAAACAACAAATACGCCCGATTTTAATGCAGACAGTGCTTATTTATATGTAAAAAATCAAGTGGATTTTGGACCTCGTGTACCAAACACACAGGCGCACAAGAACTGCTCCAAATATCTGGCAGCCGAATTGAAACGTTTCGGAGCAAAGGTTTATCTACAGGAAATGAATGTTACGGCATACAATAACGAATCTCTGGAAGCCTGCAATGTGATTGGCTCTTACAATCCGGATGCCGATAAAAGAATACTTCTTTTTGCTCACTGGGATTCACGTCCTTATGCAGATCATGATCCGGATCCAAAAAATCATAAAACTCCTATTGATGGAGCCGACGATGGAGCCAGTGGTGTAGGTGTACTTTTAGAAATTGCACGTCAACTTCAGATGAAAGCCCCAACTGTGGGAATCGATATTATTTTCTTCGATGCCGAAGACTACGGAACTCCTGAATTTGTTGATGAATACAAACCGAATACCTGGTGCTTAGGTACTCAGTTCTGGACAAAGAACACACATGTTCCGAATTATAGAGCTGATTTCGGTATTCTTTTAGACATGGTGGGCTCTAAAGATGCCGTTTTCTATAAAGAAAACACCTCTATGCGCTATGCTGCCCGCTATGTGGATTTAGTCTGGAATACAGCTCGTAACATTGGTTATGGTAAACATTTTATCAATGCTGAAGGTGGAGGCGTAATCGACGATCACCAGTATGTTATCACAGGTAAAAGTATCCCTTGTCTGGATATTATCAATTATGATCCGGAAACAGAAAAAGGTTTCGGAGCTTATTGGCATACTAAAAATGACAATATAAATGTAATTGAAAAGAAGACTTTAAAAGCTGTTGGACAAACAGT
>JAHHQS010000222.1 GCA_020026285.1 Parabacteroides sp.
ATCAGGCTAAATACATGAACAGCAACATACATGAAAACATGTCGTGAAGTTAACATCCGACCTAAAGAATGTTGTATCTCTGTGCCCATGAGAAAAACCAGACGTTGGCCTATATGAGGCAATATGTAGATTCAACCAAAGCTGAAACCTTAACAAGATATGCGCCGTGATTATTTACAACTCCCTGTAATGGTGAAATACAAATGGCAGATTAATGATACGTATGCCATTTCTGCTGCAGCAGGTGGCTATGTAGCAGTGGGTATCAGCGGGAAGCATCAAATTGATGAATATTCCTTCCTGATTGACGAAAAGAAGCAGGATTATCATCGTATACAATATGATTCGCCGTATGCACTATTAATGTATGACCGCTTCGATGCCGGTTTCAGTTCTCGTCTGTCTCTTCATGCCAAACATTTGTCTGTCAATCTAAATTATGAAACAAACTTGTATCGCCGTAATAATATGGGACACGAAAATCTGATTTCGCTGACAGCCGGCTATACTTTTTAAAGATTTATAATGAATCAGGTATCTCGTTTGATGATACTATCCAAAATAACTTTATTTATATAAATAAAAAGGTCATACTCTATTATAAAGAATATGACCTATATAAAAGATATTTGTATTCTGAAAACTACTAATACAAGTGCTTAAAAGTGGCTGCTACCATCGAAGCAATGGGTACAAACTTTGCATTTAGGCAAACCTATAGCTTCAACAAGAGTCTCAACTGTATTAAATTTCAAAGAACTTAATCCGAAACGATCGGCTATTGTCTGAACCATCTTCTTATATTGAGGAGAATCGGTTGTTGAATATTTATCCAAATCCTTGTTTTCGTCACCTTCTATCTCTTTTATAATACGACGGGTCATTAATTCCAGATCACTCTTTGAAGATGTAAAACCTAAGAAAGGACAGCCATAGATTAATGGAGGACAAGCAATACGCATGTGTACTTCTTTTGCTCCGTAATCATATAATATTTTGACATTGTCACGTAACTGAGTTCCACGAACAATAGAGTCGTCACAGAAAAGAATACGCTTACCATTCAGCATAGAACGGTTCGGAATCAATTTCATCTTGGCTACCAATGAACGCATTTCCTGATTGGCCGGAGTAAAGCTTCGTGGCCATGTTGGAGTATATTTCGTAATGGCACGATGATAAGGAACACCTTTACCTTCAGCATATCCTAAAGCCATACCAACGCCTGAGTCTGGAATACCACAGGCACAATCCACATCCGAATCATCCTTCTGCCCCATCTTATAACCACAATCGAAACGAACTTCCTCTACATTCTTTCCTTCGTAACATGAGACAGGGAATCCATAATAGACCCACAAGAATGAACAAACCTGCATACCTTCATTTGGTTTACGCAACTGTTCCATACCATCAGCTCTCAGACGAACAATCTCGCCAGGACCTATGAATTTCTCTATCTCATAATCCAGGTTAGGCAAACTGCTTGACTCACTTGTCGCAGCATAAGCCCCTTCTTTCTTTCCTATAATAATAGGAGTTCTTCCCCATTTATCACGTGCTGCAATAATACCATCTTCGGTAAGCAACAACATGGAACAAGAACCTTTGATTCGGTTATAAACATTTTCTATCCCTTCAACAAAAGTTTTTCCCTGAGTTATCAGCAATGCCACTAATTCTGTCTGATTTGTTTTACCTGAACTCAATTCAGAGAAATGCATGTTTAATTCCAACAAATCTTTCTCAAGCTCACTGATATTATTAATCTTTGCTACAGTTACAATCGCAAATTTTCCTAGATGAGAATTAATAACGATAGGCTGAGCATCCGTGTCACTAATTATACCAATACCAGACTTACCTGTAAATTTAGGTAAAGCAGCTTCGAACTTAGTACGAAAATAAGAGTTTTCTAGATTGTGAATTGAGCGAGTAAACGCCTTTTCTTCTTCGTCGTATGTTGCCATACCACCTCGACGAGTTCCCATATGAGAATTATAATCTGTGCCATAGAACAAGTCTGTAGAACACGCCGATTTAGAGATAGTACCGAAAAAACCACCCATGTGTTTGTTCTTTTTTATATTTTTTGTAATGAGAGTACAAAAGTACAAAATATCGTTTATCTATAAAAAAGATACAAATAAAAAAAGTCAATTTTATATTTTCGACAAATATCATATTGCTAAGTATTTATTCATCTCGAGATACAGAATTCTATAAAAACGGCATGAATAAAAAACTCAACATAATTACTATTTCTGCATTCTGTCATATAAATCCTTCTATTTTCTATAAAATTCACTTAAATTCTCTCTTCTGATACCAATATCTGACAAAAAGAAGGACATGAATCACGTTTTTCATTCTGATAATCCTCATAAAAAAGGAAATATCGTTACAAAAAGCATGTTTCCTTTCAGAAAAAGATCCAATATTTTCATGAAAAAGTCAAAGATTTTTGAAAAAACACTCCAGCTTTCCACTGAAATCAGATTTCACACCAGCTTAATATTTTTAAACAAAATAAAAGTCAGACTGATTACAACTACCATTTTGACATACAAATCCATAACTTCACGAATCGCTAACATAAAAACAATCCTTTATTTTTAATACATCCTTCCAAAACGTTACTGATTGGGATTATCTCTTTTCTTCTTGACATTGTTCAACTCCATTTAGAGAGCATATAATCGAACTGTTCCCTACATCTGTCCAAATAAAAGAGAAAATAGAAGGTTAATTTAACAAATTGACATTTTGATATTTTCTTGACAGTCTACTTATTATTCTTTTTTTGTCTGTATCTTTGTTTTAGAACAAAGATAGATTTCGATCTACTATCAATAAAAAGACAGATATGAATTTCACGAATATTACCACTAAAATCTTTTGTGCCGCGTTAATTGTAACCACATCAAGCGAATTTTTATCAGCACAATCACGCATTTATATTCATTCACATAATGATTACAGACAATGTGTACCATTCTATCAGGCATATTCTCAACAAGTCTATTCTATTGAAGCAGATATTTATGCTACAACCGACGAATCAACCCTTTTAGTGGCTCATGATCGCAAAGAATTACCAACTGCTCTTACGTTGGATGAGCTTTACATCAATCCGATTGTTACAATGTACAAAAGGAATCATGGCAAACCCTGGGCTAAAAACGATTATTCGCTGCAATTAATGATAGACTTGAAAACGCCAGAACATCCTACATTAGATATTCTGGTAAAGAAGCTTCAGAAATATCCGGAAGTTTTTGATCCCTCTGTTAATCCGAATGCAGTGAAAGTTTTAATTACCGGGAACACTCCCAAACCGGAAGATTTCAATAAATACCCTGAATTCATCACCTTCGACGGGCTTATTAATACAGATTACACTCCTGAACAATTAAAACGAATAGGATTAATAAGTACTCCATTCTTCAAACTTTCTTCGTGGAATGGTAAAGGCGCCATCATCTCTCAGGAAAGAGAGAAAGTCGAAGCTGTGATTAAAGATGTGCACGATAAAGGAAAAGCCATTCGATTCTGGGGATGCCCTGATGGAATGACGGCCTGGAATACATTTCATTCTTTAAGTGTAGACGTTATCAATACCGACAGACCTGAAGCCTGTACTGATTTCTTTCATCATTTTGAAAGTAAAAATATTCAAATTAATGATACGCAGACAATGAGTAATGCCATAGCTCAGGCGAAACGTTTAGACAAGGCCACTCGAAACTTTGAAGGTTTTACTCAGAACAATGCTAAAATAACACGGTCTATCGACATATACAAACCGACTTTCCAAAACGATGGTAAAGAGAAAAAAGTAAAGAATGTTATTCTGTTAATAGGCGACGGAATGGGATTGTCGCAAATTTGTGCTGCACAAACAGTAAACAAGACCTTGTCAATGCTTCAGCTGAGACAAATGGGATTGGTTAAGACTCATTCCAAAGACCAATATACAACAGATTCAGCCGGAGCCGGAAGTTCTATCGCTACAGGAAAATCAACTTGTAACCGCCATATCAGTACAGACGAAAATGGAAATATCAATCAATCATTACCTGAAGTTCTGACTCCACACAAGTATGCCTGCGGTGTTGTTACCTTGGGAAATATTCTGATGCCACTCCTGCCGCATTTTATGGACATACGGCAGAAAGAGATAATTCCGAAGAAATTACACAATGGCTGCTTAAAGGTAATCTGACCTTATTGAATGGTTCCGGAATGGAATTAATCACTAATAGAAAAGACGATCCTAACTTCAAAGCCAAATTAGAAAAACAATATATCCTTTCCTCTGATGTAAAAGACATGGATACGAATGGTAAAAAGGAGGTCTGTCTGGATGAAGAAATGGGTAAGGCTGCAACAGAAGAAAATCTTCCTCTTTTAGCTGAAGCAACCAAGAAAGCGATTCAAAAACTGGAAAAGGCTAGTAACAAAGGGTTCTTCCTAATGGTGGAAGGTGCCAAAATAGATTATGCCGGACATGCAAATTTCCTTCCAGGTTCTGTTCTTGAAACATTAAGTTTTGACCAGGCCGTTGCAGAAGCTCTGAAATTTGCAGATAAAAATGGAGAGACATTAGTTATAGTCACTGCTGATCATGAAACAGGGGGACTGACTCTTGTTGATGGAAATAAAGAAACCGGTCACGTAGTTGCCAGATATACAACAGACGATCATACTCCGACAATGGTTCCTCTATTTGCATACGGTCCTTATTCAAATCTCTTTGGAGGAACTTATCAAAACACGGATATTTTTCACAAAATATTGAAGTGTTTGAAAATAAAAAGTCATCAATAATCAGAATCGAACAATCTGAATCCGCAGACACATATTTTAACACTATTTTATTTTCAAGATTATCAATACCTTAATAAGTTTATTTAAAAATAATCCATAAAATATTTGCAGATTCAGATTATATATCTACCTTTGCAGTCGGGTAAGTCCTACACGGCAAGCTCCCTCGGAATCCCCCAGGACTTGACCGTAGCAAGGGTACTTGGTTGTAGCGGCGCGATGTAGCTAGCTTACCCACCTGCCTCTTTAGCTCAGTTGGCCAGAGCACGTGATTTGTAATC
>JAHHQS010000223.1 GCA_020026285.1 Parabacteroides sp.
TCATCGCATTGGTTTGGGTGCTCAGTTCGGCGGTAAGTATTATGCACACGATGTTCGTATCATTCGTTTGCCACGTCATGGTGCTTCCTGTCCTGTAGGTTTGGGCGTTTCTTGCTCTGCTGACCGTAACATCAAATGTAAGATTAATAAAGATGGTATTTGGATCGAAAAATTAGATTCAAATCCAGGAGAACTGATTCCTGAAGAATTACGTCAGGCTGGTGAAGGTAATGCCGTTAAGATTAACTTGGATCGTCCAATGAATGAAGTTCTGGCTGAATTAGATAAATATCCTGTTTCAACTCGTCTTTCTTTGAATGGTACAATCATTGTTGGTCGTGATATTGCTCATGCCAAGTTGAAAGAACGTTTGGATCGTGGTGAAGATTTACCTCAGTATATCAAAGATCACCCTATCTATTATGCAGGTCCTGCTAAAACTCCTAATGGAATGCCTTGTGGTTCTATGGGACCGACTACTGCTGGTCGTATGGACCCTTATGTTGACTTGTTCCAGTCTCATGGTGGTTCTATGATTATGTTGGCTAAGGGTAATCGTAGTCAGCAGGTAACTGATGCTTGTAAGAAACATGGTGGTTTCTTCTTGGGATCAATTGGCGGACCAGCTGCTATCCTGGCTCAGAATAATATCAAGAGCATTGAATGTGTTGAATATCCTGAATTAGGAATGGAAGCTATCTGGAAAATTCATGTAGAAAACTTCCCAGCATTCATCTTGGTCGATAATAAGGGTAATGATTTCTTTACTCAAATCTTGAATCGTTGTTCAGATTGTAAGCTTAAATAATTTTTATCATCTGATATAATGAAGCCGTTCAGTATAAATTCATGTTACTGAACGGCTTTTTTGTTTTTTTATTTTTCTTAAAAGTAACATTCTGATTCTTTTTAGTCGTATTTTCTGACTCTCGGTTTTCTATAATCGACTTCTTCCGGATCGAATCAGGCCTTTCTCAATGTCTTTTCAAATTTCTTTCCAAAAAGGTCGTATTGTTTCTGAAAAAATCTCCAAGGTTTTTACTAAAAGTTCGGACATTTTTTGTTATTTATCTTTCCTTTTTAATCGTTTTATTCAAAATTTATTGAAAAAGAATACCATGAATTGAACCTTCTCTTTTTATTGTCGGATATTTTCTGTTATTAATTGTCCTTTTTTATCTAAAAGGCTCTTTTTTTCGTTTTAAACGATCAAATATCTGTTTGGAAATAAATGAGTATATGGGCTTGTATATTAGCTTCTTGTGATAGAAATAGCCTCGGTTAACTCTTTGTGGCTGCAATAGATTTTTTGAATCCATGTTTCCGGGTTGAATATGGAAGTTTAGGTATGGTGGTTTTGACAAATTGACAAAAAGAAAAGGCTGTTACAATCTTGCAACAGCCTTTATATCTTATAAAAGAATTCAGATTTATCCTAAGAATGAAATCAAAACACCAGCGGCTACGGCTGAACCGATAACACCGGAAATGTTACTTGCCATACAATACTGAAGAACATGGTTCTTTGGATCGTATTGTAAAGCGATTTCATTAGCAACACGTGATGCCATAGGAACTGCACTCAAACCTGTCGCACCGATTAGTGGATTGATTTTTTTCTTTGTAAACAAGTTGAATAATTTTACGAAGAAAATACCACCGGCAATTGATAAAGCAAATGCCAGGAAACCACCAATGACAATACCGATAGTTGTCATGTTCAAGAAAGCATCAGAGGTCATTGTTGCGCCTACTGACAGACCTAAGAAGATGGTTGCTGCATTCATGATGCTGTTTGATGCAGCATCGAACAAACGAGATGTGTTTGTTCCGATTTCCTTAACAAGGTTACCGAACATTAACATACCAATCAATGGAACTGCACTCGGTACGAATAATGCAACAACAGTTGTTACAACGATAGGGAAGATGATCTTCAAAACGCGAAGATTCTTGATCTCTAAAGTTGAAGGATATTTCTTTTCCTGAGCCTTCATGTTGATACTTAATTCTTTCTTGGAACAAAGTAATTTGACAACCAAAGGAATGATTACCGGAACCAATGCCATATATGAATAAGCTGCAATTGCAATAGGACCTAGCAGATGAGGAGCTAATTTAATTGTAGTAAAGATGGCGGTTGGACCATCGGCTCCACCGATAATGCCTAGAGAAGCTGCTTCTTTTGGAGTGAATCCCATCAGGATGGCTACCAACAAAACGGTAAAGATACCTAACTGGGCAGCTGCACCAAAAATAGACAAACGTAGGTTACGAAGCATCGGACCAAAGTCGGTCAAAGCACCAACACCCATAAAGATGATCGGAGGTAAGAAACCAGTTTTGATCAACATATAATAGATGAAGTTCATCAATCCCAATTCATGAGCAATGTCATGTAAAGGCATATCCCAGATATTTTTTACAACACCATGTACATTTATCATTCCGTTTTCATCGGCCTGGATAACTCCCATTTCTCCACCAGGGAAATTGGCAAGTAACACACCGAAAGCAATCGGAATTAGCAATAACGGTTCATACTGTTTCTTGATACCAAGATAAAGCAGAATGAAAGCGATTGCGTACATGATCAAAAACTGCGGTTCAGCAATAATATTACTGAACGCAGTCATTTCATATAAATTTTGAAAAATCTCTTTCATTATTGAATTGTTATTAGAACGTCATCTTCTGATACAGCATCACCTGAATTTACACAGATTGCAGTGATTGTACCATCAAATTCAGAACGAACAGCATTGTATGTTTTCATTGCTTCTACATAACACAATACGTCACCTTTCTTTACAACATCACCTACTTTAACAGGAGTTTCAGATGCGTTTTTAACCAGGAAGAATTTACCTTCAAGTGGTGAAAGGATTTCGTTACCACTACCTTGAGCCGGAGCGGCAGGAGCGGCAGTCGGAGCAGCAGGAGCAGCCTGTGGAGCTGATGTTGCCGGAGTATCACCAAAAGCTACTGTTACACGATAAGCCTGACCATTAACATCAACAGTCATTATCTGAGGAGTTTTTGGAAGAGCAACTTCTGTCTTAGGAGCAGCCTCTGCTTGTTTTGCAGCTTTACGTTTGGCAACGTCAACCTTGAATTCAACTTTAGCTTTACCAGAACGATATGCTTCGTACTGAGCTGGATGCATTGCATATTCGAATAATTCTTCTTCGTCTTCGCCTACTTCCCAATGTTTTTCTTCCATTAGTTTGCGATATTTATCCAATGCATTTGGATAGTTGTCCTGAGGGTTACCTTCGAAGAATTTACGTCCTTCAGCTTTTGCTTTTTCAACCAATTCAGGAGCCAGTTCACCTGGTAAGCGACCTGCCTTGCCAAGAAGCATATCCCAAATATCGTCGGCAATCATACTCCAGCGTTCTTTACCTTTAGCCATCTGCATAACATTCATCAAAGATAAATTCTTCACATACTGGCTGAATGGAGTAACCAATGGAGGATAACCTACACGTGGCCATACATAGGCAACTTCATCGAACAATTTGATTAACAGCTCATCCTGAGTTAATAATGGTCTGTGAGCTTTCATATTGCTCTTGTTGATAGATTCCAGATTCTTTTCCAAATCTGCCATCAAACTACCCATCATACCTCCAGGAAGACCCGGACCGATCAATAATGAATTCATCATACGGTTTCTAGGGCTGATATAATAACCTAAGAAATCGTCCATAAATTCTTTAATCATTGATCTTACATTCATATAAGCAGTCATGTTGATTTCTGGTACTTTGAAACCGGCATCTTTCAACATTGCCTGAACTGCTAATAAGTCTGCATGACCTGTTCCCCAGGATAATGGTTCCATACCTACATCAATATAGTCACAACCTGCTTCACAAACCTGAAGGATAGAAGCCATATTGAAACCTGGACCTGCATGGCTATGATATTGAACAGGGATTTCCGGATATTTCTTTTTTATATTACCAACAATTTCACCCAGACTGTGAGGACGACCAATTCCGGCCATATCTTTAATACAGATTTCGTCTGCACCCTTTTCAATTAAAGAGTATGCCATGTTTGTATAATACTCAACAGTGTGAATAGGAGAGTGAGTGATACAAAGACAGCATTGAGAAATCATACCGGCTGCTTTAGCATAACCGATAGATGGTTCAATATTGCGGATATCATTTAATCCACAGAAAGTACGAGCGATATCAGTTCCCTGTGCTTTCTTTACTTTATAGAATAATTGACGAACGTCAGCTGGAACCGGGCTCATTCGTAAACCGTTTAATGCACGGTCAAGCATGTGTGTCTGTATCCCTGCTTCGTGGAAAGGTTTAGTCCATTCGCGAACAGCTTTATTTGGGTTTTCACCGAATAAAAGATTTACTTGTTCAAAACCGCCACCGTTAGTTTCAACGCGGGCGAAGCATCCCATCTTAATGATTTCAGGAGCAACTTTTGTCAATTGGTCAATACGTGGAACATATTTTCCGGCAGATTGCCACATGTCACGAAAGACCAAACTGAATTTGATTTCTTTCTTCATTTTTATATTAAACTTTTATATTTTTTCAATTTTGATAACTTTCCCTGTGCCGTTTGTACACATGCTTACTGCTGATACGATTACAGCAGTCTCTGTGGTTGAAGGGGAGTTGCTGGAGGTATTTTGTTTGTTTGCCCTTGTCGTTTTGGGTGTGGCTGCTTCCTCTGGTGCATATTTATTAACCAAATAAATTAATAACTTACCTAGGTAGATAACGATTAACAGTATGACGAATACTGTAGCCATACCTACGCACATTAACAAAAGGCCTGTTTCTATGTTTTCCATAACTTTATAAAATGATAAGTCGTTTCTAACGAGAGATTATGAGTATTGTACTTTTTGAAAAAAATACAGTGCAAAATTAATAAACAACTTAGATATATTCATATTTAAAGTTTTAAAAAAACTCAAAAAAAAGAATGAACCTGTTTGTTCTCCATAGGATAATTGTGGATTTCGTATCAAATGATTTTTTTGCTTTACTCGTTTTTATATGATTGTAAATATCAAATATTGGGGCTTTTATTAAATAAGATGTATTCATATTAATTC
>JAHHQS010000224.1 GCA_020026285.1 Parabacteroides sp.
TCGCCGTTTTAGTAAGCCTCGAGGTAGCAATACTTCGGGGCTTTTTTGTTATCCGATATTTTCGTTGTTCTATTTGTTCTCGTTATTCTGTTTGTTCCCGTTGCTTCCGTTTTTTATCGTTGTTTCTGGCATTTCTGTCGTTTCAGCTATTTTTGAGACGTTTCTGTTATTCTATTCATTCCCATCGTTTCTGTTTTCCGGTATTTCTGTTTTTTCGCATTGCTATCCCTGCCTGAAGCAGGACTAAGATCGGATTACCTGTAGCCTTAATTTCCTATAATCGTTTGTATCTGAAGCAAGACAAAAATCATCATCTAAATATCACTGTATAAATCAGATGGATATCTATACATGATGTAATCTATACTTGTTGTACAACCAATATCCTCGGCTGTACCGATAAGATTATAGGAATTCTGTGATATTTGCTGGAAACCACGAATATTGTGAAAAGCTGAATACCTTGAAGGCTTAAACAGGGTATAACTTGTTTTTTATTTTTTCAAAGGAACTATAAACATTCATTCAGTCAATATCACATACATATATTCTATTGTTTATAACGTTTAACAACTTGTTGTGAAAACGGAGGTCTAAAAGACTTTCTTAATATAGTTATGATTATATGTATTTTTGAAGAACAAGCCAATAATGTATTTATGTGGACGCAATACATAATACGACCATCTTGCAAGTGTTAATATGAAGTCATAAAAAAGTTAAAAAATCCACGTAAGTTGAAAAAAAACGTATCTTTGATAATTCAACAGTTGAAAATATGAAAAATAGATAAGAGTCGACAAAATCTACGAATAGTTATGAAAGGCTCTAAAAAATATTGTTGGTTATTGAATTATAATACTATATGATACAGCAAAATAAAATATCACATTTCTATCATAAGACTTCACATAAAAATAAAATAGCGGGTGTATTCCTTGCATTGACGTTACCCTTGTGGACCAGTTGTAATAACGACTTATTCATTGATGAGTTTTTAGCTCAAGATGTAAATCAGACGGTGTCTTGTGGCGATAGTGTTCTGGTACGTTTTGATGCTAGTAACTGGAATGTGCTGTCGCTGGGTAATATATTGGGTACGAATTTTAATGTAAAATCGTATGATTCGGAGGGAAATCTTCTTACTAATGCTCACAATGGATATCCGGGGATGGCTAAAATGGAGGCAGATAACGAGTATAACTATCTTGAAATAGAACGAGTCTCCGGACGTGAATTGAAGTTTCGTCCGTTAGAAATGATGCATGATAGTCCTTTCGATTTGGATGTCGTGGTAGGAAATGAATATGAACAACGGATACTGAGATTTACCATCAATCCGAGTCCGAAGTATCAAGTAGATAGTATTGCTTACGACTGGAATTCTTTTCATACCTATGATTATGAATTAAAAGAGGTCAGTAGTATTCTAATTGATAATCATGGAAGTGCACCGATGACTTACTATGTCTATCCTTATAAGAACGGAGTAAGACGTACGTTTGAGTTTTATTGGAATCCATCTATTGATGATCTTACGAGAATTAATAAGGATGAACGTATTATCGTTCCAGATGTAGAAAAAGGTAAACCTGTGCTAAAAGACACACGAATCCCTATAGGTAAAAATGGTAAAACTATTGAATTACCTCTCAACTCTTTCGACCCGAATCTGCGTATTCCTGTGGTAATTGATCCGCATGATAAACGATATGTCGTCACGTATCACGAAATGAAAAACTATAGCATTTCATGCAATCTTTATATGTCCCATCCTATCAGCCATAGGAAAAATGTTTATAAGGGTAAGTTGTATAGTGCACGTCCATACGGACATCTGATTTTTAAATTAAAAGAGGACCAGATTTAATTAACTTACTTAAATAGGATCATAGAAATTCTTTTATATTTTGTTGAACACTCGAAGAACAATATACGATGAAAACAACTAAATGGATTACCGGTCTGTTGCTAACTGTTTATATTCCTAGTCTTTATGCAACTAGTGCTGACACTGTTACAAGTGCAAGTCATATTGCTAACTCAGATACGGTATCTGTCGCTGTGATTGGGAAAAACACCAACTATGATAAACCCTTGCATAAAATAGGTATTGACATTTCTTCTGCTTATGTATTACCTACACATGGTTTCTTTAAAGGAGAAAATCTTGCAGAGAAACCTATCAGACATCATTTGTCTGCACATTTGAAATATGGATTCAAGTTTGCTCCCGATACGAATTTCGGTCAGATGTATCCATACGCAACTCAGGGTATCGGGGTGGCCTATAATACGTTCTTCAATCAATATGAACTGGGTGCACCTTGGTCGGTATATGTCTTCCAAAATTCACGTTTGCTTTCCATCACTCGTAACTTATCGCTCGATTATGAATGGAATTTTGGTGCTTCCTTTGGGTGGAAGAAGTATAATGAGGAAACAAATCAGAAGAATGATATTGTAGGTTCGAAAATCAATGCGTATATCAACCTGGGTATGATGCTTAACTGGCGTTTTGCTTCTCAGTGGAATCTTACAGCAGGGATTGGAATGACTCATTATTCAAATGGAAATACTAGCTATCCGAATTATGGTGTTAATACAGTAGGAGGAAGAATTGGGTTAATTCATACCATAGGGGATGAAGAAGCTTATGAAAAGACTTTAAAGGAACGGATGAAACGACCATTTAGCCAGTATGTCAGTTATGATTTGGTAGTTTATGGTGCTGCTCGTAAAAAAGGTATTTATTTCAATGAAGGAGAAAACGGTATGCTTGTTCCTGGAAAGTTCGCTATTGTGGGACTGAACTTTAATCCGATGTATAACATTAATCAATATTTCAGAACAGGTTTGTCACTGGACGTGCAATATGACGAGAGTGCAAACATTGTAAATCACGTGGTGAATAAAGGGGCATCTGAAGATGATCTTAAATTTCATCGTCCTCCACTGAAGGAGCAGTTGAGTGCCGGACTATCTATAAGAGGGGAGATTGTAATGCCTATTTTCTCCATCAATGTAGGTATTGGTAAGAACTTTATTTGTCAGGGAGCTGATACAAATAAGTTCTATCAGATATTTGCCTTAAAAACCCATCTGACAAAACGTGCATTTTTGCATGTGGGTTATCAGCTATATAAGTTCAAAGACCCTAATAACTTAATGTTGGGTATTGGTTATCGTTTTAACGGTCGCTAATAAAAACAGGAATATATAAAACCTATAACCTTTAACTATGATACAACTGAAAAGAGGACTATTTACTATTCTATTAGTTTGCTCGAATTTGCTCGCTTTTTCGCAAGCATATCTGAAAGTAACACCCTATGATACATTGGGGGTGGCTCAAATTCGCGTGTCGTACGAAATGAAATTTATGCCCGATACCTTAAATCGGACGAAGTTCCTGAAACGTATGATGGTGTTAGATATTGGCGAACAAGGTTTCTCTCGTTTTACAGAATATAATAACTGGCGTCAGGATTCTATTACGGTAGCACGTACAAAAGAGGGCAGGATATCTAACTTTGATATATTTGAAGCACGTAAAATCGGAGGACGAGTGTATGACCGATATCAGTTACTGAAATGTTATCCCGATGCTTCACATCTGCAATATATAGGTTTTGCAGGTCTTGATAAGTTTATCTATTCAGAAGAAACTCCAAATTTTCACTGGCAGTTGAAGCCAACAGAAAAGAAGGTGATAGGAGGGTATGCTTGTACACAGGCCATCGGAAGTTACGCCGGTCGCACGTACAAGGCATGGTTTACCTTTGATATTCCTGTTAGCGATGGCCCTTGGAAATTGAATGGATTACCTGGGTTGATTTTGGAAGTAGAAGATGAGTCGGGCGAATATTTCTATACGTGTACACGCATTCAGAAAAGAAGGGAATCTATAGCCATACAAGGTATGGATTCAGCGTTCAAAACAACTCGTGAACGGTTTTTGAAAGCTTTTCATCGCGCTAAGAGTGATCCTGGAGCCATAGTGAAAGGCCTTGCAGATAAACTACAAGGGGTACAGACAAACACGAAACGGAAAAGGAATGGGTATAATCCTCAAGAAAAATATTGATTGGCTGAAGGCACTTATATTTGGTTGCTTTATCATCAGCTGCGGGGTGGCAAACGGACAGACGGTCTTGTCGGGAAGTGTTTTGGATAGATCGTCAGGAAAACCTTTGTCCGAAGTAATCTGTATGGTTTCATCTATCGATGGTGGTACGCTGCTTCAGTACGGCATCACAGACAAGGAAGGAAAATATTCTTTGCAGTTGCAACATAAGGCAGATTCTTTGTTGCTACAGGCCCGTATTATGGGATATAAAACCATAGTAATGCGTATTCCTAATCGGTCAATGAAACGAACTATCTACTTAGAAGATGAAGCTTTTAAACTACGAGAAGTAGTTATTAAACCTGACCTTATTACTCAGCAAGGCGATACTATTAATTATAATGTATTCTCATTTCGCAGTGCTAAAGATACTTATATCAGTGATGTTATCAAAAAACTACCAGGAGTGGAAGTTAGTGAGAATGGTAAGATCTCGTATATGGGTAATCCGATTAATAAGTTCTATATTGAAGGAATGGACTTACTTGGAGGAAAGTATTCGTTGGCCTCTAATAGTATTCCCGTTGATGCAGTGGAAAGTGTGCAGATTTTAGAGAATCATCAGTCGGTAAAGGCGTTGAAGGACGTTAGTTTTACCGAAAAGGCTGCCAAGAATCTGAAGATTAAGGATGGAAAGAAACTACGTCCAGTCGGACGGGTATCAGCTGGTGTTGGATTTGACGAAGACGAAATGAAGTATACGCTTGATGCTACCAATCTGTTTTTGAAAGGAGGTAAGCAGAATCTGACTACATTAAAACTCAATAATCAAGGTCGGTTATTGGGTGCTGAACTGACAGATCACACTTACGCTTACCAACTTGGTTCTTTGCTGGATCCGTTGGCATACACTCCTGTTGCTTTGGTTAATCCTACGTTAGGATACACCCCATCCGAGATTAGTGCCTTTTCAGTGTTCAATGATTCTAAATCTTTCTCTTTC
>JAHHQS010000225.1 GCA_020026285.1 Parabacteroides sp.
GCACAACTTTTTACACATAAATATTTATCAAATTAATTCCGCCAACGGGTAATATATGTAACAGTTTACATAGAAAATTTATTTCTAACATAAAATTTTGTCAGCTTCGCTTCTCAAAAAAACATACAAAAAAAAGCTCGCCATTACTACTTCTGTATAGTAATGACGGGCTTTTATTATTAAAATGCAGTCTTTTACTGCATTTCGTCAACGCTTTTTAAACATTTACCATCCTGTTGGTTGTTCAATATTAGGATTTGCAGTTTCTTCTTGTTGTGGTAATGGCCAAGAATCATGTTTCGGGAATGTGCAATTACGATTTTCAATCAAAATGAAAGCATTATCATTTGGATTCCAAGCTCCGTATATTGGACCTGACATTGTCTCATTTCCAATACCCCAACGTCGAATATCATCATATCTTTTTCCTTCAAAACATAACTCAACTCTACGTTCACGACGATATAATTCACGAACTTTTTCTTGAGAATTATAAACTGACTTATCCATTTCTGGCATATGAGCACGTTTCCTGATCATATTGATATAAGTCTCTACTTCTGGACTTTGCCAATTTCCAGTTTCTACCAAACATTCAACATAACTAAGAAGAACTTCTGCATACCGATAAAAAACAAAATCCAATGAACCATAACCTGTTGATTTATCATTCATGTCAATGTACTTTTTCATCATATAGCCTGAACGAGAAGCTCCTGTCTTTCCATAATAGTCGCTACTATTTTCTTCAAAAGGATTGTATGTATAATTAGTAATTGTGGTATTATCCCCAGGTAATATTATTGTTGCTAATAAACGTGGGTCACGTGGCTTATAGACTGGATTCTTTTCGTATTGTTCACGTTCTGAAGCAGGTAAGGATTGTATCGTTTTACCATCTATTGTTTCATAAGTATCCATTAATGATTTTAATGGCGCAAAACAACCTTGTCCTCCAAGAGGTGTCCCCATTCCTCTAAACCAAACATCATTACAACCATCTTTTGTAAAGAATATTCTTTCTTTATTTTGTTCACCTTTATAGGTGAATAAATTTCTATAGTTTGCAAACAAATCAGAAGGGTCTGCTTCAGTATCATAATACAATTCAAATACTCCGGAATCAATGATTTGCTTTGCAGCATCCATTGCTACATCGTATTTTTTAAATTGTAAGTTGATATCCATTTTCATTGTTAGAGCTACAGCCTTACTCATTCTGTCACGACGACCTTCATCCCATAAAAAAGGAAACGCCTTATCATCGTTAATTTGAAGGACTTCATCTATTTCATTATTAATAAACTCCAGACATTCTTCTGGGGTATTACGTTTCATATAGATTTTTTCCGGTGTTAATGCGTTTTTAACGATTGGAATACCATCATTACGTCCATACCATTTTAATAATAATATATGATACCAGACTCTCCAAACTTTGGCATCGGCTTTCATTCTAGTCCTTTCTGATTCATCGGAAAAGTATGCATTATCAACATGTTCTAGAAAACGACAACATCTCCTGATTTTTTGGTAATAATGTCTCCAAGTCCAAAATGTATCTTCCCATGAAGATGGAGCATTGTTTGCTGTAGGAGGAACAAGTGAACCATTTCCCATCATTAAGATTCTTTGTTCGAAATTTGATAAGAAATACATGTTGTCTGTCATTCCTTCCATACAAATCATACTTAAATTATTACCTCCATGTCCTCCTTTAAACCATGATTTACATTGTGCTAAAGCATTTTCACATTCGTTCATGGTTTTCCAAAAGTTATCATCTGTTGTAGCTGTAGGGTGATCTTTAGTAAGGAAATCTTCACAACTTGTACCACCTAATAAAGTCAGGCAAGAAATGCACA
The DNA here is from genome assembly GCA_020026285.1 of Parabacteroides sp. The sequence continues at coordinate 1,866 of JAHHQS010000225.1, forward strand.
AAACTTTCAATAAATTATATCGTTTCATAACTATCATTAACTTAAAAATTCAAACTTAGACCTAGTGAATAGGTTTTAACTAGCGGATATGAACCTCGCTGACCTCGGCTTTCAGGATCAACAAGCTTTTCTTTAGAGAAAGTAAAAGGATTTTGAATATTTGCATAAACACGAATGTTTTGAATACCAATTTTCTTTAATCCCATTTGGTCAAACAAATAACCAAGTTGAATGTATTTTACGCGACAATAACTAGCATCAAAATGCCAAAAGTCAGAAGTGTGATGATTACTGCCGTATGATGAATTAGGAGCCATTCTAGGATAACGTGCATCTGTGTTTTCTGGAGTCCAATAATCACTTTGTACAGCCATAGGTGTTTGACCGTCACCAGAAACGTTTAAGCCAAAAGAATATGGTTCTGAATAATAAGCATCAACACCTTGAACACCCTGGAATAAAACTTCTAAATTCCATTTTTTGTAATCCAATGATACATTCGCAAAATAATTTAAAGTCGGCATATCATCACCTCGTATAATACGGTCGTCTGTTGTGATTTTCCCATCTCCGTTATGATCTATATAATGAATATCACCAGGTTTTTGCCCATCAAAAACAACAACACCTTCTTTTGGAACTAGTTCTCCTTCGCCGTTAGTTGTAAAATCATTTTCTTGTAGTAATCCATCTGTTGGATATACATAGAAACTATTTAATGCATAACCAACTTGATGTATTCTGTTTCCATTATCATAAGGAGCACCGAAAAGATCTTCAATTTTATTTTTGTTTCTTGATAAACCACCATGGATATTAAAACTAAAATCTTTTCCGATATTTCTGCCATAATTGAAGTCTATTTCCCAGCCTCTGTTTCTAACTTTTCCTGAATTTAATGCAGAAGAAGTTGTTCCACCAATAAAAGAAACAGGAGGGGTAATAATCATATCTGTTGTTAGTTTGTCATAGAAGTCAAATGTGACTGTTAAATCTTTAAAGAATTTCATATCAGCACCAATATTTAACATGTGTACAGTTTCCCAGGTAATATCAGGGTTACCATAAACTGTTTCAACTCCATTGGATGCATCAATAAGTGTCTGATATTTATATAATCCAATATTTTCGTTACCTAACAATCCATAAGAAGCTCTTATTTTAAATTCATTTATGGATTTTTTTAAAGGTTTCATGAATTTTTCTTCGTGTAAATTCCAACCTCCCCCGACAGAAGGAAATACTCCAAATTTATGGCCAGAACCGAAACGAGAAGAGCCGTCCCTACGTACAGTCGCTTCTAATAAATAACGATTGTCGAATGTGTAATTAGCTTTAGCAAAAACAGAAACCATTGACCATCTGTCCCAATCTCCACTATTTGTTAATTCTTGATTATATCCTCCTATAGCAAATAAACGATGTTTGTTCTTTTCAAAAGTATATTCAGCTGTTCCACCTATATAATAATAGCTAGATCTGTTTTTTGAGGCATTATAAGATGCCCCCCAGGTTTGTAAAAATGCACCAGAATTATAATCAAAGAAATTGTATGCGTCACGTTCACTTCTTGTAGCGCCGCTACTGATTCTGTAGGAATATTGTCCGCGTACAATTAGGTTAGGAATGATTTCCCAACGAGGAGCGATATTGATACTAACATTATCTTCTAGGGCTGTATAAATACCTCCACGTTCGATAATAGCAGCAGGATTTCGTTGTTCAGGTCTGTTACCATAATAAACAATATCACTACCTTCTTTCATCGGATAATGGATAACTGTTGTTGGAGGCGTTCTATATATATAAGTGAAAATATCACCACCATTATTAAATAACGGTTGCTTACGATTAGTACGATATGAATTAAAGTCCATGTTAACAGACAAATTATCTAAAAGGTTTACAGATGTATTTGCTCTAATGTTTAACCTGTCAGAATTTGTGTTTTTAACTAATCCGTTATTTTTCAAATAATTTACAGTTAATGCAAAACGAGCCAAGTTACTACCTCCAGATACTGCAATAGAATGGCTTTGGACAGAACCGTTATTGAATAACCAATCAGACCAATTAGTGTCTGGATAATTAATAGGATCTGTATGATTTTTTGTAGCTTCGATGGCTTCTGGTGAATAAATTTCTGCTCCACCAACATTCTTATTTGCTGAATTCACCATTTCCATATAGCCTGCACCATCAATAAATTCAGGTAAATATGTTGCTTGTTGTAATCCTATATAACCATTATATGACACATTTACTTTACCCGGCATTCCACGCTTGGTTTTTACAACAATAACTCCGTTGGCTGCACGTGCACCATAAATAGCCGATGCTGCAGCGTCTTTTAATACAGTAATGCTTTCAATTGTATTTGGGTCGAGTTGGTTCATATCCATTGGTACTCCATCTACTAAAACCAATGGGTCATTATTTGTTTCCAGAGAAGAGATACCTCTGATTTTAATAACAGCTGCATCTGCTCCAGGTAATCCAGAACCTTGTGTTACGTTTAATCCGGTGATACCTCCTTGTAATGATTGAGACAAAGAAGTAATAGGCTTGCTAGATAAATTCTTGGTAACATCCAGGGCTGAAACGGAAGACACTGAGTTTACTCTTTTTTCCTCAGACATACCTGTTACAACAACTTCATCAAGTTCTTCTGTATCAGATGAAAGAGAAACTGTTAAGTTGCTGATACTTCTTGATACGACATACTCATAGTCTTTAAATCCAACATATTTAAAAATTAAGACATCTCCTCTTTTGGCTTTGATTGTAAAATATCCATTAACGTCACTAATAGTGCCAATGGTTGTTCCTTTAATTATGATGTTTACACCAGGTAGAGGATACGGTGGCTCTGCTTTTTCCATAACCTGACCCTGAATTGTCCATTGACGATCATCTGCATCAGCATTGATTTCAGAGTCATTTTCATCACTAATGTTACTAATTAAAGATGACGTGGTATTTTTGAATGAAGTCTTGTTATTTGCAAACACATCTGTTGCATTCCAGACTAGTGCACCACTTAAAGATGCTAAAATCAACAAACGTTTTACATCGTTTTTTTTAATTGTTTGTTGAACATGGTACTTGTTATCTTCCATTTAAAATAGATTTATTAGGTTATAATAACTATGGGGTAACATATAGCTTTATTT
>JAHHQS010000226.1 GCA_020026285.1 Parabacteroides sp.
AGGTGATAATTAAGAGAATTTTATTTACTTTGCACAATATTTAGAAATGTGATGACAAAAGGTGTAATTCACTTTTTACAGAATGTTTAACAATAACTTAAAAATCGAACATAATGAAAACAAATTTACGTAATTTGCTTTTACCTTTAGCTGTAACAATACCTTTCTCTACAGCTATTGCAACAACTGAAAATACATTTAAGTCGACACCATCAACTGTTGCCTCGTCTGCTACTTCAGCAAAAGAAGAAGTAAAATACGATGGTCCGATGACTATTAAACTTGGAACACGTATTGACTATCAACGTGATTATCAGAAATCAGAATTGCAAAAAGAAAATTCAGGATTTAAGGGAAATAACCTGATGATTTCCATCCAAGGCAATATAACCGAACGTTTCTCATATCGTTTCCGTCAGCGTATTAATCAGACAAAGACCGATCAAAAATTCTTTGATGGTACTGATTATATGTGGTTACAATATGCCATAAATAATCGTTGGGATGTACGTGCTGGTAAGGTAGCAATCGAATTTGGTAGTACAGAGTATCAGCGTGACCCGTCAGAACAGTACGTGTTTACTGATTTTTGGAATTATCCAGCATGTTACTTGTTCGGATTGAATGTAGGTTATAATGTTACACAGAATGACCGTTTGGTTCTTCAGGCAGCAGAATCACCTTTCCGTTCAAAAGAGAATCCAGTATATTCATACGCCCTCAGTTGGTATGGAAACCATGGTCGTTTCCACACTATGTATACTGCCAATGTACAAGAATACCGCAGAGGTAAATTCATTTATTACATCGGCTTAGGAAATCAGTTTGACCTGGGCAATGTATTGCTAAACTTCGATTATATGAATCGATTCAACGAGGAAGGAAGTTTTTGGAAAGACTTTTCAGTACGTGGTGAAATAATGTGGCGTCCATCATCTTATATCAATCTTATAGGATTCGGTACTTATACCAGCAATCAGACACATGATCTTGGTCCAGCATACGTACCATTCGGTACCGAACTTTCACGTTTTGGTGGTATCGTAGAATTCTCACCAATTCCAAAAATTGACAAGATGTTAAAACTCCATGCCGGATATAGCTATTGTACAGGCGACCTCGGTAATGATGTTAATCGCTCTCAAGACCGTCACTTCATTACTTTTGGAGTACAGTGGGAGATGGATGTCGTAGCCTTGGCTAAGAAAATTTTGAAAAATTAAGTTATGATCGTAACACTTTAACCATCTTTTGGTATAAGATTGCGAATAAATTAAAAAACGTAGATGATTTATTAGGTTGTCCCGATGATGGGTATCTAATAAATCATCTACGTTTTTTGTTCAAATGACTCTCCAATGAGGTAAACTTCTATTTTTTGACTTTATTTACCATACAACTGTCTGTGCTTGTTAGCCCAAAGGCCATATACCTCAGTTACACTATCGGCTGTTATAAATGCATCCACATTATTTTTTTTCACGAAATCCATTAATTTGGCAAATTCTTCAATCGTTAATAGTGCTTCCAGCATAATCTTATCCTCATTGCTATAACCACCCTTAACTTCATACAGCGTACATCCTCTGTGGAGCGAATGAATGATATAATCCTGAATCTTCTTAGTATCTATGGCAATGATATGCACCCGTTTTTTACGATTTAATCCAGAAGAAAAATAATCAATAACAAGCCCATTGATCCACGTACCAATTAACCCCAGTGCAACAAGACTAAACGGATTAATAAAGAACGCCAAACAACAGATGGCAAAGCCCGCTAAAGCAACAGATGTGCCGATTTCCAGATGCAAGTACTTGTTAATGATTTTGCCTACAATATCTAATCCTCCCGTTGACGCATTATGCTTAAACAATATGGCTTGAGAAATACTTACTACAATTACAAATCCCAGTAAATCCAACCAAGGGTCGTTCATAACGGTAGTAGCTCCATCCTCCAATAATGTTTGATAAGGAAGGTATTTTTCAAATAGTGCGATAATCGGTCCCAACACAATCGAAGCATATACCGTTTTCAGACCGAACTCCTTACCAATAAATGCATAAGCGAAAACGAGCAAGATAATATTCAAAATCAGAATTAAGTTTGCAATGGATAGTGTATCTCCAAATAACATTTTTGAAAATTCAGCGATAACCATAGCCAGGCCAGCCACACTACCCAAAATCAGATTGCTAGGGACTAAGAAATAATACACACCAGCGGCTGCAATGGTGATTGCAATATTCATAACAATGAACTCTTGCCAAAAACTTCGGGAGACAAGTGCCCTCAATGCATCTTTTGCTTTCATTTCAATAAGTTTAAGTAGTTGCAATTTACGGATTTTACTTTAAATAAGTAAGTATTTATCCGGAAAATATTCAAAGTAACCTAACTTTATTATCAAAATGTCAGTTGTATGGTTCGTTAAGAATTTGTTTGTTATTCTCTGGTAGTCAGTATATACATTCTACTTTATTTGGAATGAACAATTGCTTCTACAATATCCACATCGGCTGCAGCCCAATCAAGTCCTTTCAAATCTTCTGCTTTTTTCCATTCAAAAGCTATATGTTCATTCATAACGAAAGTAGGGGAATCGACAGAACACAAGAAAGCTGTCATCGTTATACTAAAATCTGGATAGGTATGTTCCACTGTAATAAGTTCTTTAGCTATCTCGACTTTATAGTTCATCTCCTCCAGTAATTCACGTTTCAGTGCCTCTTGTGGCAATTCTCCAGGTTCTATTTTGCCACCCGGAAACTCAAACTTATAGGATGTATATTCAAATTTTGTTTTTCCCTTCTGCATACAGAGGATTTTGTCTTCGTGGCAGATTACAGCTGCCACCACGTTATAGTGCTTCATATTGGATGTTTTTTTTATTTATATTGATTTTTCTATTGTAAGGCATTTCATTTGTTCCATGCAAAGTTCAGCGTGTTGTACGCTATTGAAATTAGGAATGGTATATTCAATCTGAATTCTTGTCTAATAGTTGCAGAACAATTTCTCCAACTGCTTGAACCATAGGCACGATAGAAGCATTTTCTAGTAATTTATAAGATGTATTATCTTTCATCTTGAGAATAAAATTATCGGGAAATCCTTGTAGACGAGCTAACTCACGTGGAGTTAGTTTACGGATTCCTTGAATGTTGGGTACACCTTTATAGCTTGAAGGAACATTTGAATTGTTTAGGCGGTAATCTATAATGAAATTATGAGTGTGACTCAGCTTATTCCCTTTCAGAACGTGTAAAATGCCGTTGTTGGGTACTGCTTCATATTTCCACTTTTTATTTGTTGTATCTGATAACACTTTTTGATTAGCCAGCGTATCCATTACTTGTTCTGATAGGTAGTATTTAGCAGAGACAGGTTGAGATTCTTTGATGTCCTCAATGGTCGTTTTTACATTCTTCATCTCACTATTATAAATTTCTCGTTTTGATGTAAGTACATCAGATAAGTCTAAAGTGAGGAGTTCTATGTCCTCTCTAAATCCAACTATATAAACACGTTCTGTGTCGTGTGGTAATCCAAATTCATCAGCCTTGAGGAGTATAGGACTGCCCACGTTATATCCTAGAATTTCTTTGGCTACAGAAACAAACGTTTTGAGTGTTTCTCCTCTGTCGAGAGTAAGAATTGTTTTGTCTGTTTCAATAAGGAATGCCTTAGGATGTTTGCAACTAAGAATTTCTCCAAAGTGGTAGAATAGGGTACCTCGTAGCTGTTCGAGGTTAACTTTTCTTTTGCTTAAAATGAACCGTTGAGCCGGGATGCTTGCGCATAACAGGTCGAACTTATCTGGTATGAGTTCCTTTGTCGTCTTATCGTTAATGTCACCAAAAGGAACCTCTCCGAAATTCAACAGATAGGTATATTGTGCTTCTGTATTCCATTCCGAACAAAAAACGCATCGTCCACCTAACTGTTGAAGGGCAAGGCGGATTCCACCAATACCAGCGAAGAGATCTACAAACGTGAAAGTCGTTTGCTCATTGGGCAGAAAAGGGGCAGTATGTACGTTACTGCCAAGTGAATACTGGATTTCCGGTTCTGCCACAAGATTGTCTATATCAGAACTATATTCGTTTAGGTCGTAAATTTTATTGATAATATTTTTGGCAGGTAGTTCAAAGTTGTTGCTAAAAGGTTGTTGTTGATTATAAAGATAGTGGGAAACGACAGCTAACTGCTGACCAGCTTCTAATTGAATGGGAACCTTTTGATTGTCAGTTACTTTATCTATACATGTTTTGCTTTGATGAGCCTGTTGCTGATGGATGTAAGTGAGTATTTGGTCTACTAGTTGGTCTGCATGCTTACGTATGTCAGTTTCCCAAAAACGAAAAACTTTCCATCCCTGTTGCTGCAGTTGTTCGGTAATTTGTTTATCGCGTTCTATGTTGTGCTCTATTTTTGCATACCAGAACGAACGATTCGACTTGATTTTGGCTTTGTTGACTTCCCAGTCCCGTCCATGCCAAAATTCCCCATCACAAAAGATGGCTATGCGATACCCTCTTATTGTAAAGTCGGGGGTACCATAAACTCCCTTGTCGTTTTTCCGATATCGGATGCCTGCATTCCACAGCACTTTAGCTAGTAAAAGTTCTATTTTTGTGCCATGACTTTTATTGGCAACCATATTCTTATGTCGTTGTTCTTTGGTAAGGCAATCCATCTTTTTACTATAAGCATTAATTGAACTGCTAAATTACAAAACCTGTATGGAACTACCAACTTGTTTGTGCTGATTCATAGTTAGCATCTAGTAGACTTTCTTATGCAAAAAACGATGTAGACGTTTTTGGCAAGGATTTAACCATTATCAACTATCCGCATATCAGCTTATGACCTGCGGATAGTTTGATGGTTTATTCTCTACGCATAAAAAGCGCAAGTTCCTCTTTCAACTTTCGAACAGAATCTTTGTTTCCACGGAAACAAGAGGTACGCATGATATGAACCCCGAAAGTTAGACAAAAAACTTTCGGGGTTTTATTATGTCTAC
>JAHHQS010000227.1 GCA_020026285.1 Parabacteroides sp.
TTTATAATATTTAATCAGGTCAAATATACTCAAAATCTTCAAATAATCAGCTCAAACTGACCCGATTATTTAATTATATAACGCCTTTTTGAGCCGATTATTTTATTGTTAACGGATACATTCAAGGGAGTCAAAGTAGCAAACAACCACTTTACTGTTATAGAATCGTGCAAAAGAGATAAACAAAAGACAGATTCATTTGGTTATGGATATACTTGTACATTATCTAAGTGGAGTCTTAACACATTGATTAATTACGAAAAGAATAAAACGTATCATATATATTTAATAATCAATTATATTAAAGATATTTCGAAATAATATCAGCCAAAGACAAACACTTTCAACAACAGATCATCCTATTACAAAGAAAAGCAAAAGCTGACGGATAAATTTGAGGTAAGTTAATTGGTAGAAATTATCGTCCTTAACAGATTTATGTTCACATTATCGTTGATAGCGGTCATTTGTTCTTTTTCGACAAAATCCAGAGAGGGTGAACATTCGCCACAAATATCGATGCCGATAACGTGTTCTTTTTCGATAACAGCAGACAGAATTTCATCTAGTAATGTTAAGGATACTTGCCCCTGGTCCCAATTGGTTGGACAGGACTTCTTCATAAGGATATCCTTATCGATTGAAATATACAATGGAACGTCTGTATGTTTACTCAAATAACACCTCCAACCTTCTTCCCTGATAAGTTCAGATTCGGAATGAAATTCAACCCTATCCCTATATTCTTGAGGTAGTGTTTTCTTCATGGTTTCAGGTGGACCTACAAGAATTACTTTTTTAAGATGAATGTTTGTATCCAACACCTCCTTCACCCAGTCCCCACAAGATAGAATAGAACAGAATGCTGGTTCCTGCATATCTGTGTGATGATCAAACACCAATAAATTGAATGGTTCATTGATTTTATCCGTCCAAAACTTGCTTATATAATGATAGTCACCCGAGTCGATAAAATGAATACCCTTATAGGATAGCGGTTTCAATAGTCTTTTAATCTTATCAGCGGCTTCAGGATCACAATAACAGTCTGTACCATATAAATGTGTACAATCTAACACTTTGAACCGTTTGTCGTTTATGAACTTCTCCGATGAATAGATACCCGAGAAATTCATGATAACCACTTCGTTATCTTTTATATTTCTCTTCATACCACCAGATAATTGACAATATTTATGCCAATAGAACCTGAACTGACAAAAAGTCTCATTACGATGAATCATACGAACAGATTCAGTAACCCTAGCATTCATATACATCATAATTTCATGAGTAGCATCCTGGCTTGGAGCTGATGAATATACAAATTCGTATTCACCAAATTAATGGAAGTATTCTTTATAAAGGAAGAATCCGTATCTTTGCAAAAAATAAAAATGAGACTTATTTCATTTGTATTATTATGGACACTTACTAAAAGCAGTAAAGTAAGGATTCAGATCGTCATGTCATAATAGATAACATAATAATAAAGAGAGCGGGATTGTCGTATTTACGACAGTCCCGCTCTCTTTATATGCCTATATAGAATCATTCATTATTAATAATATATTTAAAATGAAATCAATTACAATTTCAAAAAATCAAGGTTCGGATTTAAAAACCTTTTTAAGATATCTGTTGCCAAGTATGTTTGCTATGGTCCTAGTTTCAGTTTATACTTTTACGGCTACTTTGTTGTAGGTAGGGAACTCGGGACTGTCGCTCTAGGTGCTATGGGTATCTGCACATCGGTCACCACAATATCTTTTGCACTCGGATTCATGTTTGGTATCGGAGGTAGAAGTCTGTATTCAATCAGCAGAGATAAGAATGAAACAGAAAAGTTAACTTCTATTTCACTACAGCTGTTGTTTCGGCTTTGTCGCCAGGTATTGTTCTTGCCATCGCTGGCTATATATTTATTGAACCGTTTGTACGCTTTCTAGGTGCAGACGACCAAAATATCAGTTATGTTCTACCCTACTTGCGATGCATGCTGATTTATATCCCTGGATTTCTGATAGACCAACTGATGAGCTGCTTCGTCAGAAACGATGGACATCCCCAAAGTGGCTATATATCACAAATACTTTTCCAATACAGCATGGGGTAAGCCGGAAACCTATGATCTGACATAAAATAGTAGCAAGGATATTGATGTATGCGTTGAGACATTGTACGCTAACATACACCATACAGAAACCCACCAGGACACACAAGTAAAGGACTATTCTTTCTGGCATGTATATCACATACAAACCAAAGGTAATGAGTCCTAACAATCTCTGGAGAAACTTAAAACGAATAATCCTCTTCGGAGATTTTTCTGACGGACAAAAAGTGTACAGCAAGCAAAAAGCTGCGATATCTGCCTGATTTAAGGTAAAATGGATGATAATATTAGTAGATATTTATAAACATTGGGAACAAATTTATAAGATCACTAATACTTTTGTTTGTATTTTTGTATTATCCCTAATTTTATATTATAAAGCTTATGGTAGTTAATGAACAACATTTGGATACATATACTCAAGGTACACCTTGTGTGAATTTCTATCTTAAGGAAATTGATCCCTTGAAATATCTTGATGGATTACATCGTCATAATTTCTTTCAGTTAATACTACTGGAAAAAGGACATATCGACCATGTTATAGATTTTGAGCAGTATAAAATGGAGCCACAGTCTATATCTTTAATATTTCCGCACCAACTGCATGAAGTAAAAATCTCATCAGACGCAAAAGCTTATTTAATAATATTTGATGAAACGGTTTTCTGTTCTGAAATACTACATAATGATCTTAAGGATTATAATATAGATTTACAAAAACGAGTAAATTATGTTTCATTTGAAGACAAGAAACAAGTGTTTAATGAAATTACCGCTATCTGGCATTCTATCTGTGATTTATATAAAGACTTTAATCCTGTCAACAAGATGCAGATAAAGCTATTTATAAAAATTATGATTATGAAGATTATCAATGTTTGTCCAGAGAAAGCTTTAGTTTCAACAGACAATGAGGATACCTCTTTATATATAACCTTTAGAGAAAAGGTAGATCGTGAATTCAAAGAAAATAGAATCGTAAATTCGTATGCAAATGATTTGAGCGTTTCTGTAAAACGATTGACAGAGGTTTGCAGACATTTTTGCGGTTTAACACCTTTGGAAATTATTCATGAAAAACTTAATCTGGAATTAAAGAAAGCTTTAGCTATTGGGCACATGAGCATAAAGGAAATTTCAATTGATTTCGGTTTTTCATCTCATGCCGCATTAAATAAATACATCGAACAGAAATTTGCAATGACTCCTGTTCAATTGAAAAATAAATTGCAAAACAGAGCTCAAAATATAGAAGTATAATTTATGGTAAATTTTGGATAACAGCCAGCTTCTCTAAACCATGTAATTTTGCATTGTGATTAAGAAAAAAACATTTAAACACTTTTAATTATATATCATTATGGCAAAATTGTATGGTTCAGGAGCTTTGTTCCATGGTAACGGCTCTTTTGATGAATTAAAAACTATCGACTGTAAAAAAGCTGTTATTGTTACAGGTAAAGGTTCTACTACTCGCAACGGTAGCCTTCAGCGTGCTGAAGCAATGCTGGCTGAAATGGGAGTGGATTACAAGGTTTTCGGAGGTGTTGAAGCGGACCCTTCTCTTGAAACTGTGAAAAAAGGTGCTGCCTTTATTTCCGATTTCGGGCCGGACTGGATTATCGGGCTTGGAGGTACATCTTCTATCGATGCGGCTAAAGCAATGTGGGTGCTTTACGAACATCCTGATTTGTCTTTCGAACAGATGATTACTCCGTTTGGTATTCCAGAATTGAGAAACAAGGCTCGTTTCGCAGCTATTCCGTCTACTAGTGGTACCGGTACGGAAACTACATCTCTGGCTGTTATTACTGACCGGGAAAAAGGTGTCAAGTATCCGTTGGCTTCTCATGAGTTACAGCCGGATCTGGCTATCGTTGATGGGGAGCTTTGCAAATCTATGCCTGCCGACATTACGGCTAACACGGGGATGGATGCGCTGACTCACGCTATCGAAGCTTATACGTCTAATGTCGATGACAACTATGCAGATGCATTTGCCAAAGGAAGTATACAGCTGATATTCGCCAATTTGAAAAATGCCGTAGAAAACCCTGAAGATGGATGTGTCCGTCAGAACATGCACGATGCTTCGGCGCTGGCCGGGTATGCCTTTACAAATGCCTGGTTGGGTATCGTTCACTCTATGGCTCATCAGATGGGGGGTGTTTTCGGAATTCCTCACGGACGTGCCAATGCCCTTGCTCTTCCTAACGTTATGCGTTACAATGCAAAGGTTACAAACCGTTTCGAAGATCTGGCTAAACTTATAGGTATGAATACTACATGTGAATTCATCGCCGCTGTTGAAAACTTGAAGAAAGAAATCAAGGTTCCGGCTTCTATCCGTGAATATGGTATCGAGAAAGAAACCTGGATGAAGGAAGTTCACCGTATGGCTGAAAATGCATTCAAGGATGTATGTACGTCTTTCAATCCTCGTAATACTTCTGTTGAAGACATTGAAAAACTTTACGTTGCGTTGTACGAAGGTGAAAAGATTGACTTCTAAGTCGATAAGTCTTTTAACAGATAAAAAGAAGGTAAGACTGAGTAGAAATACTCGGTCTTCTTTTTTTAGGGAATATTGATATAACATCTTACGCTTTTAAAACAGACGTATTGTATATGTATAGTATTGTTCCGAACCGGACTGTTCCGTAGGCCAAAAGAAATGAATAAAGAATAGATAAACGAATTAATTCATTCTATAATCAAGACAGTGATAATGTCTACAGTTCGGTTAAAAGTATCAATACATACAGTCAACAAAAAGACGTCCACTAGATATTGAATAAATACAGAATGATTCATCATCTAATGGGCGCCTAAAAATTTATGTTCATATATTCTTTTCAATCTGTTTATTGACAAGAAGAAAG
>JAHHQS010000228.1 GCA_020026285.1 Parabacteroides sp.
TTTTGAGTGGCACATTCCACTCCGCTGCGGTGGCTTTTTCCACCGCTATTTTCCATGTTTAGACCAGTTGAAGGGTAATAAAATGAATAGTTATAGTTTTCTAATGATTTGATGTATTTCATTAGCTCAAGAATAAATACGATATGTCTATTATCAACAATATAGATTGGATTATTACATTCAATATCTATCCTAGCGGAAGAAATAGAACTAATTAAGTCATTATTACTATCTTTTGCCCCATTTAGCCAAAACAATACCCCGATATCATTAATAGAGCTGCAAGAATATTGTTCCGAGATTTCTGTTTTCTTCCCTGAATAGCCAAAGCATTGCATTGTATTAATTAAATCCGTCATAAACCACTTAAATTTTTGCGTGGGACTATTGGGATATTTCTCCATTGAATACTTAGAAGAAATGATTACATTATTCAATTGATTATCAATGAGTGGGTTCATGTATGAGTACATAAAATCAATACCGTGTGTTTTAACACTTTCTCCCCTATCGTTTTTATGTTCTCCTTTTTGCATAGAACATGGTATAGTTATACCTTTAACAGGTTCATGCCAACCTATAATGGAGAGGAATTTTTCTACTACCTCCTCTCCATATTCACCAATTTTTTTTGACCATTCTCCCATATTTATTTCCCTCCTTTTATTCTATTACAATTCTTACAATGCATCTGGCAATTCTCAGCCACAGTAGTACCACCTTCTTTCCATGGTGTGATATGATCTGCTTCCATTTCCTCCAGCTCAAAGTGTTTTCCGCAATGTACACAAATACCTTTCTGTCGTTCATAGGCTTCACGTTTCATCTTTTTATCAAAAGTACGGAAACTTAAATCACGTAGATCACCGCTCAGAACATAATGGTAAATACCAGATTTTTTCATGATTTCATCATCTTCCATCAAATTATGAATTTGTTTTTCCAACGTAGCGGTATCATAGACACCATCACCATATTTGTCGAACATTTCGCCCCAGTCCAAACCTTTCATTTCACGGCGATACTTAACGAATGTAGAACGTATCCATGTGATGATTGATACGAAATAAGCCCAAAGTTTATTGGCATTTGGATCAAACTGGTGCAAAGCCATATACTTGTCAATACTCTCTATACCGTCATGACGAGCTGCCCATTTTAAGATTGTGGATAAATATGCTTGTTCGATTGCATTACCGTTCAGAAAATTTGCCCCCATTTTATATGCCGGGCAACCATTCTTTGAGAAATGTCTACGTGCGTCTGTTACAAAAGGTCCAGAATAAACTGCATTCAATAATTCTTGGTCAAGAAGTTTTTCTCCAGCAATGTTGATTACACGGAACCAATCCAGCTTTTCCTTATCAGTTCCTTCACAAAAATAGACCGTTAACTCATAATTGAGGAATTTTTCTTTTTCCTCAGAGGTGAGTGTAGAGAAATATAGTGTGCCTCGATTTGGGTCAACTATATTGAAGTCATGGGTATAAAACCCACATATTGAAAGAGTACGTTGTTGCCCATCAATCATTTCAAAATTACCATTATCATCCACACTCCAATACATGATATTGAGAGGAAACCCTTTAAGTATAGTGTCTATTACAGCCTGTTGCTGCTTCTCATCATAACGGAACTCACGCTGATAGGGTGGGCGTATATCCAACCTTCCATGGTAGCCTTTAACACCTGTATCTAGATCATTGACATAACTGTCAATAAGATCTGCAATTTTTATTGTTTTCAATTTTATTTGCATATCTTACTCCTTTCCTTTTTTTGAAGTTTTGTTTGTGCTTTGTTTCTTGGTCAAGGATTTTTCCTCAGATTTTAATCGCCGTTCTACCTTTTTTACGTCCTCTCCCGGTGGCAACTGTTCCGGAACAATTCCACGTTGAAGCAGCATATTCCTTACGGCAGCGTTGTTGTCTACATGCTCACGGGTTATTTGTTCTTGGCCATGCAAATCTTTCTGTTGTACATTCACTGAGGTCATTTCTGCAGCGAAATCTTTTGCTTTGATACTGATTGTTGGGAGAAAGTCTGCTAAAGGTCGATTGTCAGGAGAGCCTAACCTACGCTTTAATAATGCTGTGTCTAAATGAAATAATGCCTTGTCGCCTTTAGAACGGATAATGCCGAATCCTTTGTTATCTACGCCACGCTCATAAAGAATGCCAGATAGGCGGTTTTCCGTTTCAGCTAATTTGTTGCGTGCCACAACACGTTCGTGTTCCAAGATTCTTTTTTGCACAAGTTCTGCTCGACGTGTCTGTACTGCAAAGTAGTTCTGTGCAAATGCTACTTGGGCTTTGCGGGGGTCTCCATTTTGTGCTATAAGATAGCAGGCATAGCGCGTCAGCATGTAGTCATTTATCTCACGCTGAGCACCTTTGGCCAATTCTATCATTTTGCTGATGTCAGCAAAATGATATGCTGTTTCTTGGCCTGCATTTTCACATGCTGTTTTTGCTTTCTCTATGATATTCTCGAAGTTACGCCATTGAGCATACCCCAATAAGGTAGAGAGTTCTCTTGCGCTCCAGCATTCCACCCCTTCGTATTCGTTGGCAATGGCTTCAAATTGTTGGAATAGTTCTATTATTTCTTCAGCTTTCATAGTTCTTATTTTTTTCTTTGAATAAGGATTCTACTATATGGAACAACGACTTCTTCTCCATTCATCATATACAAATCTCCATCAACCGCACCTCGTTTTTGAATTTCTTTACGATATTTTTTATGTTCAGGCTTATATGGTTTGACACCAGCAGCCAATCCTAATCCTGCTATACCTACCCCGAGAATCTCAAATTGTTCTGGGTTATATTTATCCATAAATGTAATAGGAACCCCCATAACACCATTATAGTCACAAGGAATATCTTCTGTACGATTTATATTAATGGCATCAAAATTCTCAAATTTAGGATATTCCTCAGGAGTATAGTGCTTATAAAGGATTAAGTTTTCGTGCCGTTTCTTTATTTCAAGATTTGTAAACCAAGTAACACCAGACACGCGAATCATTCCTTCACGATGATCTCCAGCAGTAGCAGTATCTTCGTAATGTGAAATGAAATGTCCTGCACCACCCTTAAATCCGTAACCTAGCCATAACTTGTTTTGTTGGATTAGTGGAAATATCTCTTTATATTTAATTGCATTTTGATGTCCTATAATCAAAAACTTTTTGTCATATTCAATCAATTGAGCAACATATTCTCTAAATAATGAGAATGGTGGGTTGGTAACTACAATATCTGCTTCTTTAAGCAGTTCAATGCATTCCTTGCTTCGGAAATCACCATCGCCTTTCAGTGGCATTACTCCTATTTCATTTGCATCCGGAGTATGATTCCCATTCTTATCTCCTTCATAAATTAGATATACAGCCTGTTCACTTTGGTTTTGGCTAAATAAATCCACATTCTGGTTCTTATAGCATGTAGTAATTAGCTTTTTCAAACCAAGAAACTCAAAGTTATATGCGAAATAGGTAAAGAAGTTACTTAATCGTGGATCGTCACAGTTACATAATACAGTTTTACCACGAAAATGTTCGCGATAATGTTTCAGCTCATTATTGATATCATCAAGCTGAGTATAAAACTCATCTTTTTTTTGCTTCCTTTGCCTTATTTAGATTTTTATTTGCCATACTTTTACATGCTTTTATTTAATAGCTCTCTAATATCCACATTTAGCAATCCTGCAATTTTAGACGAGGTTGCTAAATCTGGTTGAATTTTATTGGAGCACCATTTAGAAACGGTGGAACGATCTTTTCCAAGCTGTTCAGCCAACCACTTTCCCGTTTTATTTTGTTCTACTAATACGACTTTTATTCTATTCAAATTTTCCATTATAGACCACATTGTTGGTATATAATGCAAATGTAGTGATAATATATGGAACAACATATTTCTGATAGAATCTTTTTAATTACTATTTGATCATTCGTGGTTTGTATCTTTGATTAGATTTATATTTCCCGACTTTGGAGGAGAAATTGCTTGCAAGTAGTTTTGGGGCACCGTAAACATTTCGGGCGCCCCAAAACACAACTTGCTATGTTCGCTTGAACATAAATCTTCGGTGCCGAAAATTATTCAAACTAAGAACTTTTTTAGTGATAAAATCATATTGGGAAGTGTTGCTTATAATCAATATTGTTTGCTTGGTGATAAATAAATAAGCAAACAAACACTCAGTCAATACAGACTGCACTCTTTACTGATTGTGTGACGGTTTGAAGTCATGCAAACAGTAATTCAGACACTCAGTCATCCACTCTGTATCATATAGAACAAAGCGATTTTACTCATGTTTTCATTGCGTTATGCAATATGTCGACAGTTGAAGATACAGAATGTCAGAGTTGTAGCATGCATTGTTTTTTATTTTACTTAGCATCAAACATTTAGGTTTAACTCAAAATAATGAAGAAATGGAAATCATCAGCTTTGAAAAAAGGACTTTCGAGGAGATTGCCGCCAAGCTGGATTGCTTTGTGCAGCGGGTGGAAAGTCTGTGCCGTGAACACGGCGGAAAGGAAACATGTGAATGGATGGACAACCACGACGTCTGCCACAGGTTGCGTATCAGTCCGAGAACCTTGCTGACCTTGAGGGGTAACGGAATGCTTGCCTTTACCAAAATCGGGAACCAGACTTATTACCGTACTGACGACGTGGAGCGTGTGGTAGGGAATGTCGAGGAGAAACGTAAGGAAGCCCGCTGGAAAGAAAAGGTCATTTGAGTGAGTTTCAAGATTAATGTATAACCTAATATCAAACGCGTATGAGTAATGAAATCAGAGAAAATGACCATGAGTGGGTAAAGGCATTCCACTCAAATTTAGATAGGCTGCTGGCTCTGCTCGAAAGATTACTGGAGAAACGACAACCATCTGCCTATGGTGATGAACTGCTGACGGACAAGGAAGTGGCATACCTGCTGAAAGTGAGCCGGAGA
>JAHHQS010000229.1 GCA_020026285.1 Parabacteroides sp.
ATCAGTTCCTGCTCACGTAGAAATGATGGGATTCTTGGGTATCGGTAACAACCCTATGGTAGGTTGTACAGTTGCTTGTGCAGTTGACGTTGCTACTGCTTTGAACAAGTAATCAGATACTGATGCTTTTTGTTAAGTAGACAATTACTTAAGTTACATAAATAGAAAACCTCCTGTGGTCCATTGGATTACGGGAGGTTTTTTCGTTGGTGGGGCTTGATATGAGAAAAGAATGTTTTGCAACCTCCAATAATGCTTCTCAGGCTTTCTCATAATGATTAAACAGGCTATAGAAATCGCATATTACATCAGAGTTTTTCTAACCTTTGTTACCAGAACTGAGAAACTCCAAGAATATGTCAGGCCCTTCTTCATGATCATAAGCAGCAGGTTAGCAATGAATGATATCATAAAAGTATATTAACAATTTCTACTACTTATATTCAGTGAGTTTAATTTCATATTATAAATGAAGTAAGTTGTATATACAAGATTCAGGAAAAAGCATAGGCATACCTTTCTTTTTGATTTTAAAACTATATGTATCTCCATGGCCACTAGGTCTACTTAGTAATAAATCAATAGTTATCATTGCAGATTCTAAAAGTACGTCAAATTGAGAGACTACGGGATTCCTTGTGTATTCTATACTTTTGTATCTAAAAAATTCTTTATTATCATATATCTCATTTTCTACCTCAATCCAAAACGTTTCATGATGTTTTTCAACCAAACGTTTATGTAACTTCTGCATTCTCCAGACAACTATATCTTCATGCCTCTCTCCACTATATTGTAATTCTAGCAACTCTGCCAATTTGTCGATACTCAACACTAATCCTTGACTATTAGCTTGTTGACATTGAACTGTATTTTGATATGTTAAGCGTCCATCGCCACAATCATATCCGTATTTTTTTACGATTTCACGTCCGGACTTCAATGTACTTAAATCCCATTGGGGTGTCTGTGTAAAGAGTACATTCTTCTTGGAAGAACGTTTGTCTCTATGGCTTTTTAATTCTATACCTTTATAATCAGGACCTGTATAGGAATTTTGAGAAATACCAAGCATGGACTCTATAGTTCTACCGATACCAGTATCTGCCTTAACTTCTGATTCAAACCATTGGCCAGAAAGTCCTTTAAAAATACCTAGTAATTCTTCACTTACTAATGTGTGCTCTTCATAAGCAGCCCCAATTAATTCTTTCAAAGGTGTAAGAATTGCTGATTTATAACACTTCTCGATATCTACCTTGGTGATATTAACAATAATAAGATGTTCTTCGAAAAAACTTATAGCATGGATATCATCAGCTTCGGTAAAATTACCTAAATTATAAACCCATAGTCTTGGGTCCCCTTTTTTTGTTAATGGGCGATACATAGAAGTAAAAGTTTCTATTTGTTTTGTATCATCCATAATATACGTTGGAACCTTTACTTTATAGAGCTTACCCTGCTTTTGTTTAGAATAATCATGAATACCATTCTCATAAAAAAAAGTTCTCATTGGGGCTGTTGCATCCAAAATGCTTTTCTTTAATCCTGTAGCAGTAATTTGTACGATAGTAAAATTTATGCTATGATTTACAAGAAATGACATATTGTCATTTTCTTGTTTGGTAAAGGTTCTCATATGTATCATAATTAAACTATTTTATATTTAATAATATGGTGTTTGCTATAGCTCTAGCCATCAAAGGTGGAACTGCATTCCCCACAAGCGTATATTGAGGAATTTCCTCTTTTCTCTTGTTACCTCCAGTTGATCTCTTACCTTGGAAAACAAAAGAATCATCAAAGGATTGCAAACGAGCCATTTCTCGTACAGTCATTGCTCTATATGCAGAATAATGTATGAAATCATCTGGCATTGTAACAACAGTAGGACTTTGACTTTGAGGATTCAATACCGTATAATTTCTTTTATCTGAATCAACCCCAGCGACTTTTAGAGCCTTTTTGGTGTTCTCATTATATTCACCTTGTTCTGCTATAATCTGCAATCTTCTTTTAACTTTATCATTCTGAGCACTCGTTTGGTGATTATTGAGAACATTATATACATAAGAAGCAGGGTTATTCAAATCATCGTTACATTTTACATAAAAAGGTTTCGAATCAAGCGTAAATCTATGATTCAAATGTCCTTCTCTCTGCCAATCACTATATAATTTTCCTGTTTTAGATGGAACACCTTGGCAAGTACGTTTTTGTAGCAAATTAGCATATGCCCTCATAGGTGAAATCATTTTATAATCTGTTACTGAATCTCCATTTCCTATCATATCTAAATCCCAAAGGGCTTCATAAACAGTTACTCTATCCTTAGCTTCTACAGTTGCAGGAACAGCTGATATAACTTTCTGATCTTTTCGACAACCAATAAATACAACACGTTCTCTATTTTGAGGTACTCCATAATTAGACGATAACAATACAAGTGGAGCTTCGATATTGTATAAACGTATCTCAGACAGTACATAATTAAATTTTACGTCATACGGAGTATTTTGAACTTTAGCAGATATTAAATCCAATAATTCATCCATAGTCATTATATAAAAATATAACGCTTCACGCAAAAGTTCCACATTTTTCAATTGATCATGACCTACAGGTAAACTATCCAAAGCCACAGATATCTTTTCAAGAATGGAACTATCAGAAATATCCTCTATAAAAGCATTAAGAGATTCTCCAAATACATCATTATCAACATCAGCTTTCGTTTTTAAAGCTATTATATTCTTTTTTATGTCCTCACGCACGCTTTTCTCTTTAAGCATTCGTAAACCATGGCGAACAGTATTGATATGTACATTTGTTTTACTGACTTTATATTCGCAATCTTTTGTTATTGTTTTAAGTTGATTTTCTAACAAAGAAAAGAAATCTGCAACAGCAGCCCCTCTAGTAGAAGAATTTGCAACTTCAATATTTATTTTCGATACCAAAGCATTATTCCAAAAGATATTCTCACTTTTAAACGCAGTTTTAATAAACTCAAGAAGAAGTCCTATTTTTTCATCATCAACTATGGAACGAATTTCTTTTAATATTTGATCCTTTATTCTTCCATTATCCTTGGTTAGAAGCCCCTTTACATTTTCCATTACAAAGTACTTAGGATGCAAAGCTTTAATAACTTTTAAATAATGGTAAAATAAATCATCTCGTTTATCAAAACGTTTCCTACGCCCCGATAAACTAAAAGACTGACAACTAGGACCTCCTGTAACAACATCGACTTCCTTGCGACCTATTTTATTCTTAAGGTTATCTACAAAGTTATCTTCCATTATATCTTGACGTAGAAATTCCGTTGATAGACCCAACTGCATATTATAACGCACAATGTGCGTAAGTTCACAATTTTCATTTATATCAGAAGCTAAAAGAAAATCATAGTATTTTGTGTCCGTATATGCTTGCAAAAATCCTTCACTGATACCCCCAGCACCAGCAAACAAATCAACGAGAGTTACCTTTTTTCTGCCTTTTATAAAATCTTTCTTTTCTGCCATATAATTTCTAATAATTGACCTTAGCAAGGCCACTTTCTTAAAATTGAGAATGAACTGACAATTCAATCAAATCCTTAATGTCTACCTCTAATAAGTTAGCTATTTCAACAAATCATGATATTAATGATTAATTCTTTTTTGTTGTCTAACTTGAAATAGACATCCCATTCATACTAATTTCTCAGCTAGCCATCTGTTTGCGATTTGCATTTCAGCAAGTACTATTCTTAATCTATTTGGATATATAATCTTCCTCTAATTTGTATGCTAGCTATCTTATTACAAAAATAAACATAATACGTTATTTTTATACATTATAATAGTAGAAAAAAATTAAAATTAAGATAACAACTCCAATATATTCACTTTGATTGAATAAACAATCTCGAATAGTATCCTATGTATGACAGAGTCTAGTTGGAAAAGAAGAAATATGACTTAAAAGCCACATTCCTTTACATTAGTTATAATCCTTAATAATTAGTTACTGAAAATTTATGGAAGTAATAAAATAAGTCTTCATCATCCTGAGCTTCTACATATACGTCTAGGGCTTCCTGTATATCTTGCATCGTTGGTTTTACAGGATGACCAACTATCTTTTCAACATCATTTACAGCCTCTTCTATAGTTGTATAATATTCTTGCTGTTCATAACCATCAAGGAAATACTTATCAGGGAAGTAAGTTCCTACATCATCATTTGTATTGTAAATCTCACATCCAGATTCTTCTTCCCTATAATAGATCTTTATATTAGGGAATCTTTGCTCTAAAAATTTTCTTACATCTTCCTGCTCGGTCCATGCTGTTGATTGATTTATAGTAAGTATGTTATCCTCGTAATTGAAATCTAAAATTTCACCACGACATTCATATTTTTCCAAACTACTACCACCCAATTTTACAATTAGGCAACCTAGCCAAAGTTTACCCCATCCGTTTTTTACAACTGGGGTTTTTCGTTTTTCCATATACAGAAGGGTCTTATATATTTCCTTCACTTGCTTTTTATCACCTACAATTTTATAGGTTACGTCGCACACATTAGCCATTTTGTTTTTAATTTTAAAAGATAACCACAAAAACTTATTTATCTTCTTATCCTATACAATAGTATAGTTGATTTTACAGAAAAAGGTTGTAGTTATCCTTATTGGTTATCATAATTTATTATCTTGTTAAATAGATTCTGAATAAAATCATTTTATATTATTAACGTAGATTCTAAACTTTTGTCCCCAATTGAGTAATATTATTTTTTATCTATGCAATAGTTCGTTAAAAATTAGCCCAGCCTAAGCGGCTCTGGCAGTAAATAA